>NZ_VMNC01000108.1:0-25186 GCF_013277505.1 Streptococcus sp. k-378
TGAACTTGAAATTTGGCCTTGGGGAATTTCTTCAAACCACATCAGCGTGCTCAGTTCTACCTGCGACCTCAAAACTTGTGCTTTGGTCAAGATGGGTTTGGCTTCCTAGTTTGCTGATGGATTTCCATGGACTATAAGCATCCAGACCTCTTTTTCGTCTTCTAAAGAATTCTTAAATTATCAGTCTATTGCAACTTTTCTCATGTGGGTCATTTGGCTTGCTATTATCTTTCCTTAGTAGTATACTAAGGTAGTAATCATTAAGAAGTGGTTACATAAAAATAATGAATGAGGTAAAATAAAATGGTAGAATTGAAAAAAGAAGCAGCAAAAGATGTCGCAACATTAACAAAAGCAGCGCCAGTAGCATTGGCAAAAACAAAGGAAGTATTGAACCAAGCTGTTGCTGATTTGTACGTAGCCCACGTTGCTTTGCACCAAGTACACTGGTATATGCGTGGACGCGGTTTTATGGTATGGCATCCAAAAATGGATGAGTACATGGATGCTCTTGACGGTCATTTAGATGAAATCAGCGAACGATTGATTACACTTGGAGGTAGCCCATTCTCTACATTGACAGAGTTCCTTCAAAACAGTGAAATCGAAGAAGAAGCTGGTGAATACCGTAATGTTGAAGAAAGTTTGGAACGTGTTCTAGCTATTTATCGCTACCTCATCACTCTTTTCCAAAAAGCGTTGGATGTGACTGACGAAGAAGGCGATGATGTTACAAACGATATTTTTGTTGGTGCTAAGGCTGAACTTGAGAAAACAGTTTGGATGCTTGCAGCAGAACTTGGACAAGCACCTGGTTTGTAAGAAATAAGGTAACATAGATAAATCTGTAGGAAATTTCTTACAGATTTTTTCTATTTTGTAAGCTATTCCAAACCAGTCTTTTTTTGAGTTTTTTGATAAAATAGTACTATCAGTGAAAAGGATGGAAGCATGACTAAGAAAATCGTAGCTATTTGGGCCCAGGACGAAGAGGGTGTGATTGGTAAGAACAATCGTCTGCCTTGGCATTTGCCGGCAGAATTGCAACACTTTAAAGAAACAACTCTGAATCATGCTATCTTGATGGGGCGGGTAACCTTTGATGGAATGGGACGTCGTCTGCTTCCAAAACGGGAGACCTTGATTTTGACTCGTAATCCAGAAGAAAAGATAGATGGGGTGGCTACTTTTCAGGATGTCCAGTCTGTCTTGGACTGGTATCAGGTTCAAGAAAAGAATCTCTACATTCTCGGTGGGAAGCAGATTTTTCAGGCTTTTGAGTCCTATTTGGATGAAGTGATTGTCACTCACATTCATGCTCGGGTGGAGGGGGATACCTATTTTCCTGAGGAGTTTGACTTATCTCTTTTTGAGACAGTTTCAAGCAAATTTTACGCCAAAGATGAGAAAAATCCTTATGATTTTACCATCCAATACCGCAAGAGAAAGGAAGTCTAATGGAACGGAGTTTATTTGGTTTATTCACGGCTTTTCTGTGTTTCATCTGCCTTCTGGCAGGAGCACAGGCTTTTCGTAAAAAGCGTTACGGGCTTTCTATCCTCCTTTGGTTAAATGCCTTTACCAATCTGGTCAATAGTATTCATGCTTTTTACATGACCTTATTTTAGATAGAATGACAGTATAGAATGGAAGGAAATCATGTCTACAAATAGAAAAAATGATATGATGGTTTATTGCTCATTTTGTGGCAAAAGCCAAGAAGAAGTACAAAAAATAATCGCTGGCAACAATGCTTTTATTTGTAATGAGTGCGTGGAGTTAGCTCAAGAAATTATTCGAGAAGAATTGGTTGAGGAAGTCTTGGCAGACTTATCTGAGGTACCAAAACCAATCGAACTCCTCCATATCTTGAATCACTATGTAATCGGTCAAGATCGTGCCAAACGTGCTTTAGCAGTAGCAGTATACAACCACTACAAACGCATCAATTTCCACGATACGCGTGAAGAGTCAGAAGATGTGGATTTGCAGAAGTCAAACATCTTGATGATTGGCCCAACTGGTTCAGGGAAAACATTCCTTGCCCAGACCTTGGCTAAGAGCTTGAATGTGCCTTTTGCGATTGCGGATGCAACAGCTCTGACGGAGGCTGGTTATGTAGGTGAGGACGTGGAAAATATCCTCCTCAAACTCCTGCAGGCCGCTGACTTTAATATCGAGCGTGCAGAGCGTGGCATTATCTACGTGGATGAAATTGACAAGATTGCTAAGAAGAGCGAGAACGTGTCTATCACACGTGATGTTTCTGGTGAAGGGGTGCAACAAGCCCTTCTCAAGATTATCGAGGGAACTGTTGCTAGCGTACCGCCTCAAGGTGGACGCAAACATCCACAACAAGAGATGATTCAAGTGGATACCAAAAATATCCTCTTCATCGTGGGTGGTGCCTTTGATGGCATTGAAGAAATCGTCAAACAACGTCTGGGTGAAAAAGTCATCGGATTTGGTCAAAATAATAAAGCGATTGATGAAAATAGCTCTTACATGCAAGAAATCATCGCGGAAGATATTCAAAAATTCGGGATTATTCCTGAGTTGATTGGACGCTTGCCAGTCTTTGCGGCTCTTGAGCAATTGACGGTTGATGACTTGGTTCGTATCTTGAAAGAGCCAAGAAATGCCTTGGTCAAACAATACCAAACCTTGTTATCTTATGATGATGTCGAGTTAGAATTTGACGACGAAGCCCTACAAGAGATTGCTAATAAAGCCATCGAACGGAAGACAGGGGCGCGTGGACTTCGCTCCATCATCGAAGAAACAATGCTAGATGTCATGTTTGAAGTACCGAGTCAGGAAAATGTGAAATTGGTTCGCATCACAAAAGAAGCTGTCGATGGAACGGATAAACCAATCCTAGAAACAGCCTAGAGGTGACTATGGAACTGAATACACACAATGCTGAAATCTTGCTCAGTGCGGCCAATAAATCCCACTATCCGCAGGATAAACTGCCAGAAATCGCTCTTGCAGGGCGTTCAAATGTTGGCAAGTCCAGCTTTATCAACACCATGCTGAACCGTAAGAATCTGGCTCGTACGTCAGGGAAACCTGGGAAAACCCAGCTTCTCAACTTCTTTAACATTGACGACAAGATGCGCTTTGTAGATGTGCCTGGTTATGGCTATGCCCGTGTTTCTAAAAAGGAACGTGAAAAGTGGGGGCGCATGATTGAGGAGTACCTAACGACTCGGGAAAATCTCCGTGCGGTTGTCAGTCTAGTTGACCTCCGTCATGACCCGTCAGCAGATGATGTACAGATGTACGAATTTCTCAAGTACTATGAGATTCCGGTTATCATCGTTGCGACCAAGGCGGACAAGATTCCTCGTGGTAAATGGAACAAGCACGAATCAGCAATCAAAAAGAAATTAAACTTTGACCCAAGTGACGACTTCATTCTCTTTTCATCTGTCAGCAAGGCAGGGATGGATGAGGCTTGGGATGCAATCTTAGAAAAATTGTGAGGAAAAGAAAATGGCAAAAACAATTCATACAGATAAAGCCCCAAAGGCTATCGGACCATATGTTCAAGGAAAAATCGTTGGCAACCTTTTGTTTGCTAGTGGTCAAGTTCCTCTCTCTCCTGAAACTGGGGAAATCGTTGGAGAAACGATTCAAGAACAGACAGAGCAAGTCTTAAAAAACATCGATGCTATTTTGGCAGAAGCAGGAACAGACTTTGACCATGTTGTCAAAACAACTTGCTTCTTGAGCGATATGAACGACTTTGTTCCTTTTAATGAGGTTTACCAAACGGCCTTTAAAGAGGAATTTCCAGCTCGTTCAGCTGTGGAGGTAGCTCGTCTTCCTCGTGATGTAAAAGTCGAAATTGAAGTCATCGCAGAGATTGGATAAGCTAGTTGAAGTTTGGTGTTGCCAAACTTCTTTTGATATAAGGAGAAAAAGATGACAAAGAAACAACTTCACTTGGTGATTGTGACAGGGATGAGTGGTGCAGGGAAAACAGTTGCCATTCAGTCCTTCGAAGATTTGGGTTATTTTACTATTGATAATATGCCGCCAGCTCTCTTGCCTAAGTTTTTGCAGCTGGTGGAAACAAAGGAAGACGACCATAAGTTGGCTTTAGTAGTGGATATGCGTAGCCGTTCTTTCTTCTCGGAGATTCAAGCTGTTTTGGATGAGTTGGAAAATCAAGATGATTTGGATTTCAAAATCCTCTTTTTGGATGCAGCCGATAAGGAATTGGTCGCTCGTTACAAGGAAACCAGACGGAGTCACCCACTAGCAGCAGATGGACGGATTTTGGATGGAATCAAGTTGGAACGTGAACTTTTGGCACCTTTAAAAAATATGAGCCAAAATGTGGTGGATACAACTGAACTCACTCCTCGTGAGCTGCGTAAAACCCTTGCAGAGCAGTTTTCAGATCAAGAACAAGCCCAGTCTTTCCGTATCGAAGTCATGTCTTTTGGTTTTAAATATGGAATCCCGATTGATGCGGACTTGGTCTTTGATGTCCGTTTCTTGCCAAATCCCTACTACTTACCAGAACTGCGTAATCAAACGGGAGTGGATGAACCAGTGTATGACTATGTCATGAATCATCCTGAGTCAGAAGATTTTTATCAACATTTGTTGGCCTTGATTGAGCCGATTTTGCCAAGTTACCAAAAGGAAGGGAAGTCTGTTTTGACTATTGCCATTGGATGTACGGGTGGGCAACACCGTAGTGTGGCTTTTGCCAAACGCTTGGCGCAGGACTTATCCAAGACTTGGCCTGTCAATGAAGGGCATCGCGACAAAGACCGAAGAAAGGAAACGGTAAACCGTTCATGAGAAAACCAAAGATAACGGTGATTGGTGGAGGTACTGGGATCCCCGTCATTCTTAAAAGTCTGCGGGAAAAAGATGTGGAAATCGCGGCTATCGTAACGGTGGCAGATGATGGTGGTTCTTCAGGTGAACTCCGAAAAAATATGCAACAATTGACACCGCCAGGTGATCTTCGTAATGTCCTTGTGGCCATGTCGGATATGCCTAAGTTTTATGAAAAGGTCTTTCAGTATCGCTTTTCTGAAGATGCTGGAGCCTTTGCTGGACATCCATTGGGAAATCTCATTATTGCAGGTCTGTCAGAAATGCAGGGTTCGACCTATAATGCCATGCAGTTGCTGAGCAAATTTTTCCATACGACTGGGAAGATTTATCCTTCCAGTGACCATCCTTTGACCCTGCATGCAGTCTTTCAGGATGGGACAGAAGTGGCTGGAGAGAGTCATATTGCAGACCATCCAGGCATGATTGACCATGTCTATGTGACCAATACCCTCAACGATGATACGCCTCTGGCCAGTCGTCGAGTAGTGCAGACCATTCTTGAAAGTGACATGATTGTCCTAGGGCCTGGCTCTCTCTTTACCTCTATTTTGCCCAATATTGTCATTAAGGAAATTGGGCAGGCGCTTTTGGAAACTAAGGCAGAAATCGCCTATGTCTGCAATATCATGACCCAACGTGGGGAGACAGAACACTTTACAGATAGTGATCATGTGGAGGTCTTGCATCGTCATCTTGGTCGCCCTTTTATCGATACTGTCTTGGTAAATATCGAAAAAGTGCCTCAGGAATACATGAATTCCAACCGGTTTGATGAATACTTGGTGCAGGTGGAACATGATTTTGCAAGTCTTTGTAAGCAAGTTCCGCGCGTGATTTCATCCAACTTCCTCCGTCTGGAAAATGGTGGTGCCTTCCACGATGGGAATTTGATAGTGGATGAGTTGATGCGGATTATACAGGTGAGAAAATGAGTTTCACAGTAGCAGTAAAAGAAGAAATCCTAGGTCAGCACCATCTAAGCCGGCATGAATTATCTGCCATTATCAAGATGTCTGGTAGCATCGGTCTCTCGACCTCGGGCCTGACCTTGTCCGTCGTGACAGAAAATGCCAAACTGGCTCGTCACCTCTATGAGTCCTTTCTCCATTTCTATGAAATCAAATCGGAAATACGTCACCACCAAAGAAGCAATCTCCGCAAGAATCGGGTCTATACCGTTTTTACAGATGAAAAGGTGCAGGATTTGTTAAGTGATTTGCACTTGGCAGACTCCTTCTTTGGTCTGGAAACAGGTATTGATGAGGCGATTTTATCGGATGAGGAAGCAGGTCGTGCCTATCTCTGTGGTGCTTTCTTGGCAAATGGAAGCATTCGTGACCCTGAGTCAGGCAAGTATCAGTTGGAAATCAGTTCTGTTTATCTGGACCACGCGCAAGGGATTGCCTCCCTTCTCCAGCAGTTTTTACTGGATGCCAAGGTGCTTGAACGCAAGAAGGGAGCTGTGACCTATCTCCAGCGTGCCGAAGATATTATGGACTTTCTTATAGTAATCGGAGCCATGAAGGCGCGTGATGATTTTGAGCGGGTTAAGATTTTGCGGGAAACTCGTAACGATCTTAATCGAGCCAATAATGCCGAGACAGCTAATATTGCTCGGACAGTTTCTGCCAGCATGAAGACTATCAACAATATCAGCAAAATCAAAGATATTATAGGCTTAGAAAATCTGCCAGTGGATTTGCAGGAAGTAGCGCAGTTGCGGATTCAGCACCCAGACTACTCTATCCAACAGTTGGCAGATAGCCTCAGCACCCCTCTGACCAAAAGTGGTGTCAACCACAGACTCAGAAAAATAAATAAATTAGCTGATGAACTATAAAACCAGGCTCTTGTTTTGCGAGGTTCTTTTTTGAAATAAAAAGAGGTTGGGCAAAAAGCAATGTCATTAAGTTAAGAAATTTGGCTCTTTAAAATCAAAAACGCATAATATCCGGTGTTGACTTGAACCGTAATACTATGCGTTTTATTGTGAGAAAATTTATTTCATTTTCTCCTGAAATTGAGTTTTTACCCAGTCTCTAATGAGTTATTTCCAAGTGACCAGTTCGCTCCAAACGCTAACATTCGATATAGTAGAGGTTTCACCAGCTGGAACCCATTTGTTGGTGCCTAAGTATCTAACTTCTAGTTTACGAACGTTTACTGTGTAAGATGCTTTTAGTCTAATATAACCATAAGTGTAGGGTGGTACGTTATGGGAGACTGAGTGATTTAAACTAAGTCCAGCTCCAGACTCCGGAGCAGAAAAGCTAACACCTGCACCTACAGTCAGAGTAGCTCCAGCTTTTCCACCATAGGCAGTTGAACTTACAGGACCTGATGTGGTGCTTTTCTTGTAAGAGTGAGAGTATTTAGTTCTATAGTCTGCAACACCAGTTGCATTAGAACGAGTCTGATACGTAGATTTAGACTCTAAATAGGCGTCTCTAAGTTCAGTCGTATAAAATGACAATAACTCTCCTGTGTTGATATCTTTTACAATACGATTAGATACAATTTCATAATTTGTACCAGGATAGACATCAGCAAAAACCGTAGATGTTGTGACTAAGAATAATAGACTTGATAGTAGAGAGAAAAACAATAGTTTCAGTTTAATCATAACAAATTTCCTTTCTTCATGAGTAAAAGATTATTTTTTCAATCCTTTGAAAGTTATAATGCAACCCGAAATAATACTGAGAGTTCCTACAGGTCTCCAATATAGTTGCCAAAAGAATAAATTTATTCTTTCTTTCAGTGTCGCATAGGGTTCGGCATAATAGGGGTTGATGTGAAATAATAAAAAACCAAAACATAAAACTATGATTCCAGTTAAGAATAAAATGTCCTTATTTACTTTCCTCATAAAACCTCCTTTTATTTTATTTAAAGCGCTTTCTATTATTAGTATACGTCAAAAAAAGAAAAAAACAAGTCTATTTATTTATTTTTTTATATGGTATAATAGAATAGTTGGAGAGTTTTTATATAGCTTTAAAAGGCTGATATGAATACTTTGTATAATCTAATGATTCTTCAAAAAATTTCTTATTCAAACAAGAGCAAAGAGAAGGTGGGCTGCATATCAGAAGTTAGATGTATTTCTGTCTAACTTTTGAGGTGTAGTTCATTTTAAAACCACGAATCCTATGTGACTCGTGGTTCTTTTTTATAAACTAGTAGAGTGTTTTGGTTGTACTTTTTGCTCAGGGTCGATGTAGTTGATAGCATTATTGACAGCAGTTGGAGCTTCTCCGAGACCTGTCGCAATCAAGTCAATTTTTCCGTCATAGTAGCAGCAGTCACCGATAGCATAGATACCTGCTTGGCTAGATTCTTGTTTGCTGTTGACGATAATCTTGTGGCGGTTGAGGTCGAGCCCCCAGTTTTTAAGATTACCGACCGAAGATTTGAAACCATAGTTGACAAAGAGGTGGTCTAGGTCAATCGTTTCGGTTTCATCAGATTTGACTTTTGTGATTTCAAGTTTATCGAGTGCTTTTCCATCTCCAAGGAGTTGGCTAGGAACGAATGGTGTCTTGATGGTCACAGATGATTCTTGCAAGGCTTGAACGCTGTGTTCCAAGGCACGGAAATTATCTCTGCGGTGAACAAGGGTAGTTGGTGCGATTTTTTCAAAAGCCAAAGTCCAATCCACAGCCGAATCTCCCCCACCAAGAATCGTCACTTTCTTACCAGCGTATTGCTGAATGTTAGAAACGTGGTAGTGGATATTTTCATAGCTCTCAACCCCTTCAAGTTCCAGCGGACGTGGTTTGAAGGCACCGCCACCCATAGCGATGATAACTGTTTTAGTCAGGTGACTTCCTTTAGAAGTTGTGATGGCAAATTCTTCTTGTTTGTCAATCTCAAGAACCGTTTCATTGAGATGAATAGGGGTATCAAAGCTGTTTAGCTGTTCAATCAAGCGGTTAGTCAATTCTTCTCCAGTCAGGTTTGGGAAGCCTGGTACGTCTAGGATTTCCTTTTCAGGGTAGAGAATAGCAGGTTGTCCACCTAGCTGGGGAAGAGAGTCGATGATTTGAACCTTGGCTTGGCGTAGGTGGGCATAAAAGGCTGCAAAAAGCCCGACAGGACCACCACCCACAATGGTAATATCATAGAGTTGAGACATAGTTTCTCCTTTGTTTTTTCTAGTCAGTTTATTTTATCATATTTTTGTTCAATGTAAAATGGACTAGGATAGGGAAAAAAATGCCAGAAAATGGTATAATAGGATGAAAGTGTTTTGATAGGGAGGATATCAGGGATGAATTTTCAACAATTATCCAATCTGCAATATTGGACCAGTTTGTTTGCAAGTCCATGGACGATAGCTATCAATCTGATTGATATTTTGATTGTTGCTTATATTTTATACCATTTTACAAAAGCTATTGCAGGAACCAAGATTATGATTTTGGTACGTGGAGTTTTGGTGTTTATTTTAGCTCAAATCCTTGCAAATATGATTGGTTTGACTACGATTTCTTGGTTAATCAATCAAATTATTACTTATGGGGTTATTGCGGCGGTTGTTATCTTCTCTCCAGAGATTCGGACTGGTTTGGAACGTTTGGGAAGAGCGACAGATTTCTTTTCCAATGCCCCTATTAGTGCTGAGGAACAGATGATTCGTGCCTTTGTTAAGTCTGTTGAATACATGAGTCCTCGTAAAATCGGGGCCTTGGTTGCTATTCAGCGTGTACGTACCTTGCAGGAGTATATTTCGACAGGAATTCCCTTGGATGCTAAGATTTCTGCAGAACTTCTCATTAACATTTTTATTCCCAACACTCCCCTACATGATGGTGCGGTGATTATCAAAGAAGAACGTATTGCTGTGACGTCTGCCTATCTGCCCTTGACAAAAAACACAGGGATTTCCAAGGAATTTGGGACCAGACACCGGGCGGCTATCGGTTTATCAGAAGTCTCAGATGCCTTGACTTTTGTCGTATCAGAGGAAACGGGAGGAATTTCGATAACCTATAATGGAAGCTTTAAGCACAACCTAACACTTGATGAATTTGAAACAGAATTACGTGAAATCTTACTTCCAAAAGAGGAAGCGGGTCTTAGTTTTAAAGAACGATTGCTAGGAGGATGGAAACATGAAAAAAAATAGTTTATATATCATATCCTCACTCTTTTTTGCTTGTGTCTTATTTGTCTATGCTACGGCGACGAATTTTCAAAACAGTACCAGTGCTAGGCAGGTAAAAACGGAAACCTATACGAATACAGTAACAAATGTCCCTATCGACATCCGCTATAATAGTGATGAGTATTTTATTAGCGGTTTTGCTTCAGAAGTATCAGTGGTCTTGACTGGTGCAAATCGCCTATCGCTAGCTAGTGAAATGCAAGAAAGCACACGTAAATTCAAGGTTACTGCTGACCTAACAGATGCCAGTGTTGGAACGATTGAAGTTCCTTTGAGCATTGAAGATTTACCCAATGGGCTGACCGCTGTGGCGACTCCGCAAAAAATTACAGTCAAGATTGGTAAGAAGGCTCAGAAGAATAAGGTAAAGGTTGTACCAGAGATTGACCCTAGTCAAATTGATAGTCGGGTACAGATTGAAAATGTCACGCTGTCAGATGAAGAAGTGTCGATTACGAGTGACCAAGAGACATTGGATAGAATTGATAAGATTATCGCTGTTTTGCCAACTAGCGAACGCATAACAGGTAATTACAGTGGTTCGGTACCTTTGCAGGCAATCGACCGCAATGGGGTTGTCTTACCAGTAGTTATCACTCCCTTTGATACAACAATGAAGGTCACTACAAAACCAGTAGCACCAAGTTCAAGCACATCAAATTCAACTACAAGTAGTTCATCGGAGACATCTTCGTCAACGAAAGCAACTAGTTCAAAAACGAATTAAAAATAGAAAAAGGATTTTATAAAAATGGGTAAATATTTTGGGACTGATGGAGTCCGTGGAGAAGCTAACGTAGAACTTACTCCGGAATTAGCCTTTAAACTAGGACGTTTTGGAGGCTATGTTCTCAGTCAACATGAAACGGAAGCACCGAAAGTCTTTGTAGGACGTGACACACGTATTTCAGGGGAAATGCTAGAATCTGCCTTGGTAGCAGGTCTCCTTTCAGTTGGTATTCACGTATACAAACTAGGTGTTCTGGCAACACCAGCAGTAGCTTACTTGGTAAAAACTGAGGGAGCTAGTGCGGGTGTCATGATTTCTGCTAGCCACAACCCAGCCCTTGATAATGGGATTAAGTTCTTTGGTGGTGATGGCTTCAAACTAGATGATGAAAAAGAAGCAGAAATTGAAGCCTTGCTAGATGCTGCGGAAGACACTCTTCCTCGTCCAAGTGCAGAAGGCTTAGGAACCTTGGTAGATTATCCAGAAGGCTTACGTAAGTATGAAGGCTACCTTGTTTCAACTGGAACTCCTCTTGAAGGAATGAAGGTTGCCTTGGATACAGCTAATGGTGCAGTTTCTACAAGTGCCCGTCAAATCTTTGCAGACCTTGGTGCTCAGTTGACTGTTATAGGGGAAACACCAGATGGTCTTAACATCAACCTTAATGTTGGTTCAACCCATCCAGAAACCCTTCAAGAAGTGGTCAAAGAAAGCGGCTCAGCTATTGGTTTGGCCTTTGATGGAGACAGTGACCGTTTGATTGCTGTTGATGAAAATGGCGACATCGTCGATGGTGACAAGATTATGTACATCATTGGGAAATACCTTTCTGAAAAAGGACAATTGGCTCAAAATACAATTGTGACAACTGTTATGTCTAACCTTGGTTTCCACAAGGCCTTGGATCGCGAAGGTATTAACAAGGTAGTCACTGCAGTTGGCGACCGCTACGTTGTTGAAGAAATGCGAAAATCAGGCTACAACCTCGGTGGTGAACAATCTGGGCACGTTATCTTGATGGACTACAATACAACAGGTGATGGTCAATTATCCGCTGTCCAATTGACAAAAATCATGAAGGAAACTGGTAAGAGCTTGTCAGAGTTGGCAGCAGAAGTAACCATCTATCCACAAAAATTAGTCAATATCCGAGTGGAAAATGCCGTGAAGGAAAAGGCTATGGAAGTGCCAGCTATCAAGGCTATCATCGAGAAGATGGAAGAAGAAATGGCAGGGAATGGTCGTATCTTAGTACGCCCAAGTGGAACAGAGCCCCTCTTGCGTGTTATGGCAGAAGCGCCTACCACAGAAGAAGTTGACTACTATGTTGATACCATCGCAGACGTAGTTCGAGCTGAAATTGGGATGGACTAAAACTTAGAAAACTAGATGAAAATAAAAAATTATGGTACAATAGCTTATAATATTGTAGCCGAGGGAGAAAGATATGAATCTTAAACGTGAACAAGAATTTGTTAGTCAGTATCATTTTGATGCGCGTAATTTTGAATGGGAAAATGAAAATGGAGCTCCTGAAACTAAGGTGGATGTGAACTTCCAATTGCTCCAACATAATCAAGAAAATCAAGTGACTTCCTTGATTGTCATCTTGACATTTATGATTGTATTTGATAAGTTTGTCATCAGTGGAACCATTTCACAGGTAAATCATATCGATGGCCGTATTGTCAATGAACCAAGTGAATTGAGCCAAGAAGAAGTGGAAACTTTGGCTCGTCCATGTTTGAATATGCTCAACCGTTTGACTTACGAAGTAACTGAAATTGCATTAGACTTACCAGGAATCAATTTGGAGTTCTAATATGAAACTAGCTGTTATCACAGATTCTTCTGCCTATCTCAGTGCAGAGACCTTGCAAAGAGAAGATTTGTATGTCTTGGATATTCCTGTCAATATTGATGGTGAGGAGTATGTCGAAGGCATCAATCTGACTGCTGAGGAATTTTACCCAAAAATGGCTCAGGCTTCTGAATTGCCTAAGACCAGTCAACCAAGTATTGCCAAGTTAGATGAGATCTTAACTTCGCTCAAAGAACAAGGTTATACACATGCCTTAGGGCTGTTCCTATCTTCTGGAATTTCAGGTTTTTACCAAAATATTCAGTATATGGTGGATGACTATGAAGGTTTAACCATTGCTTTCCCAGACACTTTGATTACAAGCGCTCCCCTAGGCATCATGGTTGAAAGCGTCTTTAACTGGCGAGATCAGGGCGATGATTTTGCTATCATTCAGGATAAGCTAGCTATTCAAATCAGCCGTACGTCAGCTTTTATCATGGTAGATGACCTGGATCATTTGGTAAAAGGTGGGCGCCTTTCAAATGGGGCTGCCATTTTGGGCAATTTGCTTAGCATTAAGCCAATCCTTTATTTTAACGATCAAGGTGTGATTGAAGTTTACGAAAAAGTTCGTACGGAAAAGAAAGCAACCAAGCGCTTGATTGAAATCATCAAGGAAACAACGGCTTCAGGCCAATATCGGGTCATTGTCATTCATGGGAATGCTCCTGAAAAGGCTGAAGAATTGCGTCACCACTTGATTGAATCTGGAGTGGGTACGGATATTTCACTAGCTACATTTGGTAGTGTCATTGGAACCCACCTAGGAGCAGGAAGTATTGCTCTAGGTTATATTCCAGTGATTTAGTTGGCACTTTTAGACTAGTTAAGATGCCTTGTATCTTAGCAATTGAACACGGACTACCTGCCTCTTGAAAAAAGATGCCTGTCTTGCCTTTCGTGGGAAGTCAGCGTCATTCCCTATTTTTCATGGGCAGCTAAGGTCCTTTGTATCTTGATAATTGAACACGCCTGGAACCCTGTGTGAAAAAGATAGTTCTTCCAAGGAGTAGACACTTCTTGATCAGAATTCCTATTTTCACTTTGTGTTCTTACAGGCTTTGTATCTTAGACAGGAGTAGAGATGAGTATTCGAGTAATTATTGCTGGTTTTAAGGGAAAGATGGGTCAAGCTGCTTGTCAGATGGTCTTGGCTGATCCAGACTTGGACTTGGTAGCAGTTTTGGATCCTTTTGAGTCTGAGTCAGAATGGCAGGGAATTCCTGTTTTCAAGGATAAGGCTGATTTAGCAGGCTTTGAAGCGGATGTTTGGGTAGATTTTACAACTCCAGCTGTTGCCTATGAAAATACACGCTTTGCTCTTGAAAATGGCTTTGCTCCAGTAGTTGGAACGACTGGCTTCACGAGTGAAGAAATTACAGAGCTAAAAGTATTTTCTCGTGCCCAAGATTTGGGTGGCTTGATCGCTCCCAATTTTGCCTTGGGTGCTGTCTTGCTTATGCAATTTGCAAGGCAGGCTGCTAAATATTTCCCCAATGTGGAGATTATCGAGCTCCATCATGACAAGAAAAAGGATGCTCCGAGTGGAACAGCTATTAAAACGGCTGAGTTAATGGCAGAAGTTCGAGAGTCTATTCAGCAAGGTGCGCCTGATGAGGAAGAATTGATTGCAGGTGCCCGTGGTGCTGACTTTGATGGCATGCGGATTCACTCAGTTCGTTTACCAGGCTTGGTAGCCCATCAGGAAGTCATCTTTGGCAATCAGGGAGAAGGATTGACGCTCCGTCATGACTCCTATGATCGCAGCTCCTTCATGACAGGGGTGAATTTGGGAATTAAAGAAGTTGTCAAGCGTCATGAGCTTGTCTATGGATTAGAACACTTATTATGAGATTAACGCAAATGCCTTCTGAATTTCAGAAGGCTTTACCAGTATTAGAAAAAATTAAAGAAGCAGGTTTTGAGGCCTATTTTGTTGGAGGTTCTGTTCGAGATGCCCTTCTCAATCGCCCTATCCATGATGTGGATATTGCGACGTCTTCTTATCCAGAAGAGACCAAGCAGATTTTTCCGCGAACAGCCGATATCGGAATCGAGCATGGAACCGTCTTGGTCTTAGATGGGGATGAGGAGTATGAGGTAACCACCTTTCGGACAGAGGATGTCTATGTGGACTATCGCAGACCCAGTGCGGTTTCTTTTGTTCGCTCGCTAGAAGAAGACCTTAAGCGCCGTGATTTTACAGTCAATGCCTTTGCCTTGGATGAGACAGGGGAAATCATTGACTTGTTTCATGGTTTAGAAGATTTGGAAAAGCAAGTCTTACGAGCGGTTGGAGTGGCTAGTGAGCGTTTCAACGAAGATGCTCTACGAATTATGCGTGGTTTCCGTTTTCAGGCTAGTCTTGGCTTTGAATTTGAGCCAGAAACCTTTAAAGCTATGAAGACATTGACGCCACTTTTGGAGAAAATTTCTGTGGAGCGTACCTTCGTTGAGTTTGATAAACTCTTGCTGGCTCCATTTTGGAGAAGGGGCTTGGCTTCCATGATTGAGAGTCAAGCTTATGACTATCTCCCTGATCTGGCATCTAGCCAAGACAAACTTAACAGACTGTTTGATTTAGAGACTGATTTCACCTTTGAATCTTCAGAGCAAGCTTGGGCGGCTCTACTGTGGGCTTTGGAGATTGAAAATGCGCAGCCATTTTTGAAAGCTTGGAAGACCTCACGTCAGTTTGCCAAGCAAGTTCAGGATTTGCTGACTATTTTGGCCTTGCGTGAAAAGGGAGAATTGAGCAAGCGCGATTGTTATCGCTTTGACTTGGAGTTGCTTTTACAGGCTGAAAATCTTCGTCAGACCCAGGGAAAACCAGTCAACCCACAAGTCATAACAGAAACCTATCAGAGTTTGACCATTCATGATAAGAAAGAAATTCAGATTAATGGTGGCGTTTTGATTAAGGAATATGGCTATCAACCAGGTCCAGATTTGGGAGAGATTTTAACAGAGATTGAATATGCCATTGTCGATGGAGAATTGGAAAATAACCGTCAAGCCATCCATGCTTATCTAAGGGAGAAAAAATGAGTGATTTTATCGTTGAAAAACTAAGTAAATCCGTCGGTGACAAGACCGTTTTTAAGGATATTTCCTTTATTATCCATGACCTAGACAGAATTGGTTTGATTGGTGTCAATGGGACTGGCAAGACCACCCTTTTAGATGTCCTTTCTGGTGTTTCTGGCTTTGATGGGGATGTCAGTCCTTTTTCAGCAAAGAACGATTACCAGATTGGCTACTTGACCCAGGACCCTGATTTTGATGATAGCAAGACGGTCTTGGATACGGTTCTCTCCAGCGACCTCAAGGAAATCCAGCTCATTCGTGAGTACGAATTGATCATGCTCAACTATAGTGAGGACAAGCAGGCTTGTTTGGAACGTGTCATGGCAGAAATGGACTCTCTCCAAGCTTGGGAAATTGAGAGTCAGGTCAAGACGGTTCTTAGCAAGCTGGGGATTCAGGACTTATCTACTCCAGTTGGAGAATTGTCAGGTGGTCTGAGAAGACGAGTTCAGTTGGCGCAAGTTCTTCTTGGTAATCACGACCTCTTGCTGCTGGACGAGCCGACCAACCATCTGGATATTGCGACTATTGAGTGGCTGACCCTCTTTTTGAAAAATTCTAAGAAGACGGTTCTCTTTATCACCCATGATCGCTATTTCTTGGACGCTTTGTCAACTCGGATTTTCGAATTGGATCGCGCAGGCTTGACCGAGTACCAGGGAAATTATCAGGACTATGTTCGCCTTAAGGCGGAACAGGATGAGCGTGACGCAGCTCTTCTCCACAAAAAAGAACAACTTTATAAGCAAGAATTGGCCTGGATGCGCAGGCAACCGCAGGCGCGTGCGACCAAGCAGCAGGCTCGTATCAATCGTTTCCACGACCTGAAAAAGGAAATTTCAGGCGGCGTTGCTGAAACAGACTTGACCATGAACTTTGGAACCAGTCGGATTGGGAAGAAAGTCATCGAGTTTCAGGATGTTTCCTTTGCCTATGAAAACAAGCCTATTTTGCAAGATTTTAATCTCTTAGTGCAGGCCAAAGACCGTATTGGAATCGTTGGTGACAACGGTGTTGGGAAATCAACTCTCCTTAACTTGATTGCAGGCATTCTTGAGCCGACAGCAGGACAAGTTGTGATTGGGGAAACTGTTCGTATCGCCTATTTCTCTCAGCAAATTGAGGGTTTGGATGAAAGTAAGCGAGTGATCAATTACTTGCAGGAAGTGGCAGAAGAGGTCAAGACCAGCGGTGGTTCTAGTACTTCGATTGCAGAGTTGCTGGAGCAGTTCCTTTTCCCACGTTCGACGCATGGAACCTTGATTGAGAAATTGTCTGGTGGAGAGAAAAAACGTCTTTATCTCCTCAAACTGCTCTTGGAAAAACCAAATGTTCTTCTCTTGGACGAACCGACCAATGATTTGGACATTGCAACTTTGACAGTTTTGGAGAATTTCTTGCAAGGCTTTGCTGGTCCAGTTTTGACTGTTAGTCACGACCGCTATTTCTTGGATAAGGCAGCGACTAAGATTCTCGCTTTTGAGGATGGCAAGATTCGTCCTTTCTTTGGTCATTATACCGACTATCTTGATGAAAAAGTCTTTGAAACAGAGATGGCCAATCAAGTGCAAAAGGCTGAAAAGGAGAAAGTGGTCAAGGTTCGTGAAGGCAAGAAACGCATGACCTACCAAGAAAAGCAGGAGTGGGCAAGCATTGAAGGCGATATTGAAGCCTTGGAAAACCGTATCGCTGCTATTGAAGAGGAAATGCAGGCTAACGGCTCTGACTTTGGTAAGCTGGCTACTCTCCAAAAAGAATTGGATGAGAAAAATGAAGCACTCCTTGAAAAATACGAACGCTATGAGTATCTCAGTGAATTTGATAGTTAGAAGAATAGAAAAATCCCGTCTCATGACAGGATTTCTCTATTCTTTTTTTGTTTCCTGGTGGAAGACATTTTGCCAAGTTTCGTGGCGACGCCAGATACTGGTATGGACGATACCATCTAATTCATAGCAGATGAGTTTGGTCTTTTGACTGATGGAAGTGATTTGGATGTCCTTGATAGCTGAATTCAAGTCTTTTTCTGCTTTATAGGCCTCTTTATCCATCTGCTTTCCGTCTTGGCGAATATAGACAAAATCATCAGCCAATAGTTCTTCCAGTTGATTTCCTTGGTCAATCAATTGTTCACGCATAAGCAATTTCTTATAGACATTGTCTAAAATTTCATCCTCAGGGATAGGCGCTGGCTCAATATGGACATCGGTATCAAAAACCCCAAAACGTTCCTCCAGCATAGACTCGACCTGATCCGCGATTTCATGACTCTCAAAAACAGACAGGTCAGGGTTCATCTCTAGCGTAATATCCAGGTAGATGTTGCTACCGTAGGTACGACCTCTTTGGGACTTAACCTTGCTGATTTTGGGAATTTCCATGATGGCCTTTTGATAATCCTCAAGCAGACGGTCGTCAAAGCCATCCGAAAGGCTAAAGGAAGACTCGATGAAGATATCATAGGCAGTCTTCAAGATAAAGAAAGTGATGATGATAGCAACCAGTTTATCCACAATGGGATAATTGAAACTACTAGCTAGGATGGCAATGGTAGTACCAAGTGAGGTAACAGCATCAGAAAGATTGTCCTTTGCTGCGGCCTTCAGTGCTTTGGAGTTGGATTTCTTACTGAGGCGAGTATTGTAGAGATAGACCACAAACATGATTGCTGCAGACATAATTCCTAGAGTTGCACCCAGAGAATCAATGACCGTTTCTTCCCGACTGAGAATCTTTTGAATGGTATCCCTTAGAACATCAAAGCCAACATAGAACATGATGATGGAAGTGATTAAGCTAGCCAAATCCTCAATCTTCCAGTGGCCAAAACGGTGGTCTCGGTCAGCAGGCTGGCGTGCCATCCTGATTCCAATCAAGAGGGCCACATTTCCAATGATGTCCGACACGTTGTTGAAACCATCGGCCACCAAACTGGATGAATGAAGAAGATGGCCAGTAGCCAATTTCGCTGCAGACAAGAGCAGGTAGGTTGAAATACTGATAATGGCACCACGTTCAGCTAACTTGAGATTTGAGATAGATTGCTTCATTCAACTTCCTTTCTAGTCATATAGCATTCTACCATTATACTGGTTTTCAAGGGAAAATTCAAATAAGGTAGTTTTTACTCTTTTAAAACTCCCCAAAATTTGGTATAATAGTACTACTCAAGGGAGTAGCTGGCAGAAACCTGTGATAGTGTCGTCATTCCGAATTTTATACTGAAAAGTATGTTTTCCGGCCCTATCTTAAACAGCGAGACTTGTTATGATTAACAGGTCTCTTTTTGTTTGTCGTGAAAAGATGCGATGAGGGAAAAGAGAGTCTGTTTTGCACACAATGTCAAGGAGGAGACACATGTCAAAAGAACAAGAACGCCAAGCGTTTTACACTCAGAGTCCTGAAGAGGTCTTGAAGGCTGTGGATGCGACCGAGCAAGGTTTGTCATCAAGTGAGGCGGAAAAGCGCCTTGCCGAATTTGGCCACAATGAACTCGAAGAAGGCGAGAAACGATCAATCCTGGTCAAATTCATCGAGCAATTTAAGGATTTGATGATTATCATCCTAGTTGCAGCAGCAATCTTGTCAGTCGTGACTTCTGGTGGGGAAGATATCGCAGATGCCATTATCATTTTAGCCGTGGTTATCATTAACGCTGCCTTTGGTGTTTACCAAGAAGGAAAAGCAGAAGAAGCTATCGCAGCCCTCAAATCCATGTCTAGTCCAGCTGCCCGCGTTCTGCGTGATGGGCACATGGCTGAGATTGACTCTAAAGAATTGGTACCAGGCGATATCGTTGCCCTTGAAGCTGGTGACGTAGTACCAGCAGACCTACGTTTGCTAGAAGCCAACTCTCTTAAGATCGAAGAGGCTGCTCTGACAGGTGAGTCTGTACCGGTTGAAAAAGACTTGACAGTCGAGCTTGCGACAGATGCTGGTATTGGTGACCGTGTCAATATGGCCTTCCAAAACTCAAACGTAACCTACGGTCGTGGGATGGGAGTTGTTGTCAATACAGGTATGTACACGGAAGTTGGTCATATTGCGGGCATGCTTCAAGACGCTGATGAGACGGATACACCCCTCAAACAAAACTTGAACAACCTTTCTAAGGTCTTGACCTATGCAATCTTGGTCATTGCCCTTGTTACTTTTGTAGTGGGTGTCTTCATTCAAGGGAAGGATCCACTTGGTGAGTTGTTGACTTCTGTTGCCCTTGCCGTTGCAGCCATTCCAGAAGGGCTTCCTGCTATCGTGACCATCGTTCTTTCCCTTGGTACTCAAGTTTTAGCCAAACGACATTCCATCGTTCGTAAGTTGCCAGCAGTTGAAACACTTGGTTCAACTGAAATCATCGCTTCTGATAAGACTGGTACGCTGACCATGAACAAGATGACGGTTGAAAAAATCTTCTACGATGCAGTCCTACATGACTCAGCTGATGACATTGAACTGGGTCTTGAAATGCCCCTCCTTCGTTCAGTTGTCTTGGCCAATGATACGAAAATCGATGTGGAAGGCAACCTGATTGGTGATCCAACCGAAACAGCCTTTATCCAGTATGCCTTGGACAAGGGCTACGATGTCAAAGAATTTTTAGACAAATATCCTCGTATGGCGGAGTTGCCATTTGACTCTGACCGTAAGCTCATGTCAACAGTTCATCCACTTGCAGATGGACGCTTCCTCGTAGCTGTTAAAGGTGCGCCAGACCAACTCTTGAAACGTTGTGTTCTTCGTGATAAGGCTGGGGATATTGCTCCGATTGATGAGAAGGTCACAAACCTCATTCATACAAACAACTCTGAAATGGCTCATCAAGCCTTGCGTGTCCTTGCAGGTGCGTATAAGATTATCGATAGCATTCCAGAAAACCTCACTTCTGAAGAGCTGGAAAATAATTTAATCTTCACTGGTTTGATTGGGATGATTGATCCTGAACGTCCTGAAGCCGCTGAGGCTGTTCGTGTGGCTAAGGAAGCTGGAATTCGTCCAATCATGATTACAGGTGACCACCAAGACACCGCAGAAGCTATTGCCAAACGTTTGGGAATCATTGATGCAAACGATACAGAAGACCACGTTTTAACTGGTGCTGAGCTCAACGAATTATCTGATGAAGACTTTGAAAAAGTTGTTGGTCAATACTCTGTTTATGCCCGTGTGTCTCCAGAGCACAAGGTTCGTATCGTCAAGGCTTGGCAAAAACAAGGTAAGGTCGTTGCCATGACAGGTGACGGTGTCAATGATGCCCCAGCTCTGAAAACAGCAGACATCGGTATCGGTATGGGAATCACTGGTACAGAGGTTTCTAAGGGGGCTTCTGATATGATTCTTGCAGATGATAACTTTGCGACTATTATCGTCGCAGTGGAAGAAGGACGTAAGGTCTTCTCAAACATTCAAAAGACTATTCAGTACCTACTTTCTGCCAATACTGCTGAAGTATTAACCATCTTCCTATCAACCTTGTTTGGTTGGGATGTCTTGCAGCCAGTTCATCTTTTGTGGATCAACTTGGTAACAGATACCTTCCCAGCAATTGCTCTAGGTGTTGAACCTGCTGAGCCTGGTGTCATGAACCATAAACCACGTGGACGCAAGGCAAGCTTCTTCTCAGGTGGTGTTTTGAGTTCTATCATCTATCAAGGTGTACTCCAAGCAGCTATTGTTATGAGTGTTTATGGTCTTGCCCTTCTTTACCCAGTTCACGTGGGTGACAATCATGCCATTCATGCGGATGCCCTTACTATGGCCTTTGCAACCCTTGGTTTGATTCAGCTCTTCCATGCCTACAATGTCAAGTCTGTTTACCAATCCATCTTGACAGTCGGCCCATTCAAGTCTAAGACCTTTAACTGGTCTATCTTGGTATCCTTCATCCTTCTTATGGCAACAATTGTCGTAGAACCGCTTGAAGGAATCTTCCACGTAACCAAACTAGACTTGTCACAATGGGGAATCGTTATGGGCGGAAGCTTCTCAATGATTATCATCGTCGAAATCGTTAAGTTTGTTCAACGTAAACTCGGTTTTGATAAGAATGCGATTTAAGGGAGGTTTCGGATGTCAGCATATCAATTACCGACCGTATGGCAGGATGAAGCTAGTAATCAAGGAGCCTTTACGGGCTTAAATAAACCAACAGCAGGTGCCCGTTTCGAACAAAACTTGCCAAAAGGAGAACAAGCTTTTCAGCTTTATTCACTGGGAACACCAAATGGTGTGAAGGTCACTATCTTATTGGAAGAATTACTAGAGGCTGGTTTTAAGGAAACGGCTTACGACTTGTATAAGATTGCTATCATGGATGGGGATCAATTTGGTTCAGACTTCGTAAAGCTCAATCCAAATTCCAAGATTCCAGCCTTGTTGGACCAGTCAGGAACTGAAGAAGTAAGAGTCTTTGAATCTGCTCATATTCTCCTTTATCTTGCTGAGAAATTTGGAGCCTTTCTACCAAGTAATCCTGTGGAAAAGGTAGAAGTTTTGAATTGGCTATTCTGGCAAGCTGGTGCTGCACCTTTTCTAGGTGGGGGATTTGGACATTTCTTTAATTATGCCCCTGAAAAATTGGAATATCCTATTAACCGTTTTACGATGGAAGTGAAACGCCAGTTGGATTTATTGGATAAGGAATTGACTCAGAAACCTTATATTGCAGGCAATGACTATACGATTGCAGATATTGCCATCTGGTCTTGGTATGGACAGTTAGTTCAAGGAAAACTTTACCAAGGTTCTGCAAAATTCTTGGATGCCTCAAGTTACCAGAATTTAGTAAAATGGGCAGAAAAAATTGCCAATCGTCCAGCTGTTAAGCGTGGGATGGAAGTAATTTATAAAGAAATTAATACTCTTTGAAAATCTCTTCAAACCACGTCAGCGTCGCCTTGCCGTATATANNAGTGTTTTGAGCAACCTGTGCTAGCTTCCTAGTTTGCTTTTTGATTTTCATTGAGTATAAGTAGCAAAAAAGTCATCTTCGGATGGCTTTTTGCTACAGTTGAGGGAAAGGGCTTGCAGTTATCGGCTTTTATGCTATAATTGTTATAATATAGTAAAAAACAAGAGGAGTGTGAGGAAGTGGAAAAGAAAATTGTAAAAGATATTTTGTTTTTATCTCAGGTATCTCAGCCGGCAAGTCAGGAAGACCTTTATCTTGCCAGAGATTTGCAGGATACACTCTTAGCAAATCGTGAGACCTGCATTGGTCTAGCTGCCAATATGATTGGGGTGCAAAAGCGCGTGATTATCTTTAATCTTGGCTTGGTTCCCGTGGTCATGTTTAACCCAGTGCTTCTGTCCTTTGAAGGATCCTATGAGGCAGAAGAAGGCTGTTTGTCCTTGGTAGGTGTGAGATCAACTAAGCGTTATGAAACCATAAGGCTTGCCTATCGTGACAGCAAGTGGCAGGAACAGACCATTACCTTGACAGGCTTCCCAGCTCAGATTTGCCAGCATGAGCTGGATCACTTGGAAGGACGAATCATTTAGGAGGAAAGCAAATGAAACGAATAGTCTTTGAACTTATTTTTATCGCAACGACCTGGTATATCTTTTTACCGCCCCTTAACCTGACCAGCTGGGAATTTCTCTTCTTCCTCTGTGGGCATTTGTTAGTTGTGGCAATCTTATTTGGCTTTGGCAAGGGGATAAACCTTGTCAAAACGGTTCATGTGCGCCACGGTAAGGCGGAAGCTGCCTTAAATCTTGAGGGTTTCAAAATCAATCGGTTAGGGAAAATTCTGTTAGCTTCGATTGGAGGAATTCTTCTCTTGGCAGCTTTGGTTTCCTTGGTAACTTCCAGCATGTTTCAGGCTAAAAATTATGCCAATGTAGTCACGGTTACGGAAAAAGACTTTACTGAATTTCCTAAGAGTGACACCAGTAAGGTTCCTATCCTAGATAGAAGTACTGCTGAAAAAATTGGAGACCGCTACTTGGGTTCCCTAACCGATAAGGTGTCGCAATACGTAGCGGCAGATACCTATACCCAATTGACAATTGATGGGAAACCTTATCGGGTCACACCACTAGAATATGCAGACCCTATCAAATGGTTTAACAATCAAGCCAAGGGAATCGGTGAGTATATCAAGGTGGACATGGTAACTGGAAATGCGGACTTGGTGGACTTGAAGACACCAATCAAGTATTCGGACTCGGAGTATTTTAACCGTGACGTCAAACGTCACCTGCGCTTGAAGTACCCAACTAAAATCTTCAAGACTCCATCTTTTGAGGTGGACGATGAGGGTAATCCTTTCTATGTAGCAACGGTTTACCAAAAGCAATTTGGACTTGCGGTTCCTCGTCCTGCTTCAGTCATTATCTTGGATGCTACAAATGGAGAAACCAAGGAATACAGCTTATCAGATGTTCCAGAATGGGTGGATAGGATCTATCCAGCAGAGGAAACCATTGAGCAAATCAACTACAACGGCAAGTACAAGGACGGTTTCTTGAATGCCATGATTTCCAAGAAAAACGTGACCCAGACTACCAATGGCTATAATTACTTGTCTATCGGTAATGACATCTATCTCTACACAGGTGTGACGTCGGCTAATGCGGATGAGAGTAATCTTGGTTTCATCCTTGAAAATATGCGAACAGGAGAAATTACTAAGTATAGCTTGGCTTCTGCGACAGAAGAATCAGCCCGTGAATCAGCAGAAGGTGCTGTTCAGGAGAAATCCTACAAAGCAACCTTCCCAATCCTCATCAACCTCAATGACAAGCCTTTCTACATCATGGGTTTGAAGGACAATGCTGGCTTGGTCAAAGAGTATGCTCTAGTAGACGCAGTCGAGTACCAAAATGTTATCGTAGCTACTACAGTGGAAGAGATGCTCAGCAAGTATGCCAATAAAAACGACCTTGAAATTGACAATGCAACGACAGAAAGCATCAAGGGAGTAGTAGCAGACCTCAAATCAGCTGTTATCAAGGGCGACACCGTCTACTTCTTTAAAGTTGATGGCAAGATTTACAAGGTTAAGGCCTCAGTATCAGATGACCTTCCTTACCTTGAAAATGGTAGAACCTTCGAAGGTCAAGTAGGAAAAGACAGCTATCTCAAGACCTTTAAAGTACAGTAATACTCTGCGAAAATCTCTTCAAACCACGTCAACTTTATCTGCAACCTCAAAGCTGTGCTTTGAGCAACCTGCGNNTTTTCATTGAGTATAAAAAAGGTTTATTTAAGAAATATATGTTATAATAAAATAAATTAAGACTAATGGAGGACAAAGAAATGGGTTTTTATTTGATGCTTGCTTCAATGCTACTTGGACTGCTCGCTTTGAAGATAGGTTTTTCTCAGTTCAAGGAGAAAAAAGATAAATTCTTATCTATCTTAACAAGTTTAGCTGGCGCAGCCCTTGTTCTCGTGGCTATCTGGTTAGGATGGCCCAAATAAATAGAGAAGCCTCGGTCAAACCGAGGTTTTTCATACTCTTCGAAAATC
>NZ_VMNC01000109.1:0-18595 GCF_013277505.1 Streptococcus sp. k-378
ATGCGTCAAAGGTTATTTCTTTCATTCTTTTTCTCCTAATACTCTTCGAAAATCTCTTCAAACCACGTCAGCGTCGCCTTACCGTAGGTATGGTTACTGACTTCGTCAGTTTCATCTACAACCTCAAAACCATGTTTTGAGCTGACTTCGTCAGTTCTATCTACAACCTCAAAGCAGTGCTTTGAGCAACCTGCGGCTAGCTTCCTAGTTTGCTCTTTGATTTTCATTGAGTATAAGTTTAGCAGGAAAATAGACACAAAAGAAAAGTTTTTGGTATAATAAGAGTATGTACACAAAAAATGAAGAAGAGCTACAATCCTTAGGGGAGCGTTTGGGTCATCTATTAGCAAAGAATGATGTTTTAATCTTAACTGGAGAACTGGGTGCAGGTAAAACGACCTTTACTAAAGGACTTGCTAAAGGTTTACAGATTTCTCAAATGATTAAAAGTCCAACCTATACTATCGTAAGAGAGTATGAGGGGCGTCTTCCGCTTTTCCATTTAGATGTTTATCGAATTGAAGGAGATGCGGATTCTATCGATTTGGATGAGTTTCTCTTTGGTGGCGGAGTGACTGTTATTGAGTGGGGCAATCTCTTAGGAGATGCCTTGCCAGATACTTATTTAGAGTTGGAAATTCTAAAAGAAGAAGACGGTCGCAGATTACATTTCCAAGCAAAGGGTTTGCGTGCAGAAAAGCTTTTAGAGGAGCTTCAACATGGAGTATGAATTGCTCATTAGGGAAGCAGAGCCCAAAGATGCAGCTGAATTAGTGGCCTTTTTAAATCGTGTAAGTTTAGAGACAGATTTTACCAGCCTAGACAGAGATGGTATTCTCTTGACCAGTGAGGAGATGGAAATATTCCTCAACAAGCAAGCTAGTTCGGACAATCAGATAACCTTACTTGCATTCTTAAATGATAAAATTGCTGGTATTGTAAATATTACAGCTGACCAGCGCAAGAGAGTACGTCATATTGGAGATCTCTTCATTGTGATTGGCAAAAGATATTGGAATAATGGCTTGGGAAGTTTGTTGCTAGAAGAAGCGATAGAGTGGGCACAAGCAAGTGGCATTCTGCGTCGTCTCCAACTGACTGTCCAAACTCGTAATCAAGCAGCAGTTCATCTTTATCAAAAGCATGGCTTTATAATTGAAGGTCGCCAAGAGCGTGGGGCATATATAGAAGAAGGGAAATTTATCGATGTTTACTTGATGGGTAAACTGATCGATTAGTAGAAATATGGTTAAAAAAATTATTGGAATGGTGCTAGCTTTACTTTCTGTAACTGTAGTAGGAGCAGGTATTTTTGCTTATACTATTTATCAGCAAGGGACAGAAACCTTAGCTAAAACCTATAAAAAAATCGGCGAAGAAACCAAGGTTATTGAAGCAACTGAACCTTTGACCATTCTGTTAATGGGGGTTGACACCGGAAATGCTGAACGAACTGAAACTTGGGTCGGTAGAAGTGATAGCATGATCTTGATGACAGTGAATCCTAAAACGAAAAAAACAACGATGATGAGTTTAGAGCGGGATATTCTGACCCGCATTGAATCAGGGAATGGTCAGGTTCATGAAGCGAAACTGAATTCAGCATATGCAGATGGTGGAGCAGAGCTTGCTATAGAAACCATTCAAAAAATGATGAATATCCATATTGATCGCTATGTGATGGTCAATATGAAAGGGTTACAAAAACTAGTGGATGCAGTAGGTGGTATTACAGTCAATAATACCCTAGGTTTCCCAATTTCTATCAGTGACCAAGAAGAATTTAATACCATTTCTATTGGTGTTGGGGAGCAACATATTGGGGGAGAAGAAGCCCTAGTCTATGCACGAATGCGTTACCAAGATCCTGAGGGGGATTATGGTCGTCAAAAACGTCAACGTGAAGTTATTCAAAAAGTCATGGAAAAAGCTCTCAGTTTAAATAGCGTTGGTCATTATCAAGAGATTCTAAAAGCTTTGAGTGACAATATGCAGACCAATATTGATTTGTCTGCAAAAAGTATCCCTAACTTGCTAGGGTATAAAGATTCATTTAAAACCATTGAAACTCAGCAGTTGCAGGGTGAAGGAGAGATGCTTCAAGGTGTTTCTTACCAGATTGTTTCGAGAGCCCATATGTTGGAAATGCAAAATTTACTCCGACGTTCTTTGGGACAAGAAGAAGTCACTCAGCTTGAAACTAATGCGGTTTTATTTGAAGATTTATTTGGCAGAGCCCCTGTTGGTGATGAAGATAATTAACTTTTGATACAAATAAAAAATCAATCGTAGGAAAATTCCTGCGATTTTTTCAAAAAAATACGAATAGATAGGTAGGAGGAAACATGAAAGCAGAAATCATTGCTGTTGGAACAGAGATTTTGACAGGACAGATTGTCAATACCAATGCTCAGTTTTTGTCGGAAAAACTAGCAGAAATTGGGGTAGACGTATATTTTCAGACGGCTGTAGGAGACAATGAAGCTCGTCTCTTGTCTTTGCTTGAGATTGCCAGTCAACGTAGCAGTCTGGTGATTTTGACAGGTGGTTTAGGGCCGACTGAGGACGATTTGACCAAACAAACTCTGGCTAAATTTTTAGGGAAAGAATTAGTCTTCGATCCTCAGACCCAGGAGAAGTTGGATGTCTTTTTTGCCCAGAGACCAGACTATGCCCGAACACCTAATAACGAAAGACAAGCTCAAATTGTAGAAGGAGCGACTCCACTGCCCAACGAAACAGGACTGGCTGTGGGAGGCATTTTGGAAGTCGAAGGAGTGACCTACGTCGTCCTTCCAGGTCCACCGAGTGAATTGAAACCTATGGTCTTAAACCAACTTTTACCCAAGTTGATGACAGGGAGAAAGCTGTATTCCCGAGTTCTTCGTTTCTTTGGAATTGGCGAGAGTCAGCTGGTGACGATTTTGGCTGATTTAATTGAGAATCAAACAGATCCGACCTTGGCACCTTATGCCAAGACAGGAGAAGTCACTCTACGTCTGTCAACAAAGGCTAGCAGTCAAGAAGAGGCGAATCAAGCGCTGGATATCTTAGAAAACCAAATCTTGAATCGCCAAACTTTTGAAGGCTTTTCTTTACGAGAACTTTGCTATGGTTATGGGGAAGAGACTAGTTTAGCCAGCATTGTGGTAGAAGAACTGAAAAGGCAAGGGAAAACCATCACGGCTGCAGAGAGTTTGACGGCAGGTCTTTTCCAAGCTAGTCTAGCGGATTTGTCAGGAGCTTCAAGTATATTTAAGGGTGGTTTTGTGACCTATAGCTTGGAGGAAAAATCAAAAATGTTGGATATTCCTGTCAAGGATTTGGAAGAACATGGTGTGGTGTCTGAATTTACAGCTCAGAAGATGGCTGAGCAGGCACGAATCAAGATCCAGTCTGATTTTGGAATTAGTTTGACTGGAGTGGCAGGACCAGATAGCCTAGAAGGATATCCAGCTGGGACAGTCTTCATAGGCTTGGCTCAAGAGCAAGGAACTGAGGTTATCAAGGTGAATATTGGAGGCAGAAGTCGAGCAGATGTACGTCACATTGCGGTTATGCATGCCTTTAACCTAGTTCGCAAGGCTTTATTAAGTGACTAACTTTTGATATAATAGTAGATAGGTCTGAGGATCATTAGAATGTAGGAGAATAGAATGGCGAAAAAACCAAAAAAATTAGAAGAAATTTCAAAAAAATTTGGGGCAGAACGTGAAAAGGCCTTGAATGATGCTCTTAAATTGATTGAGAAAGACTTTGGTAAAGGATCAATCATGCGTTTGGGTGAACGTGCAGAGCAAAAGGTGCAAGTGATGAGCTCAGGTTCTTTAGCTCTTGACATTGCCCTTGGCTCAGGTGGTTACCCTAAGGGACGTATCATCGAAATCTATGGGCCAGAGTCATCTGGTAAGACAACGGTTGCCCTTCATGCAGTTGCGCAAGCGCAAAAAGAAGGTGGGATTGCAGCCTTTATCGATGCGGAGCATGCTCTTGATCCAGCTTATGCTGCGGCCCTTGGGGTCAACATTGACGAATTGCTCTTGTCTCAACCAGACTCAGGAGAGCAAGGTCTTGAGATTGCAGGAAAATTGATTGACTCAGGTGCTGTAGATCTTGTCGTGGTCGATTCAGTTGCGGCCCTTGTACCTCGTGCGGAAATTGATGGAGATATCGGAGATAGCCACGTTGGTTTGCAGGCTCGTATGATGAGCCAGGCCATGCGTAAACTTGGTGCTTCTATTAATAAAACCAAAACAATTGCCATCTTTATCAACCAATTGCGTGAAAAAGTTGGAGTGATGTTTGGAAATCCAGAAACAACTCCTGGTGGACGTGCTCTGAAATTCTATGCTTCAGTGCGTTTGGATGTTCGTGGCAATACACAAATTAAGGGAACTGGTGACCAAAAAGAAACCAATGTTGGTAAAGAAACTAAGATTAAGGTTGTAAAAAACAAGGTAGCTCCACCGTTTAAGGAAGCCGTAGTTGAAATTATGTACGGAGAAGGAATTTCTAAGACTGGTGAACTCTTGAAGATTGCAAGCGACTTGGATATTATCAAAAAAGCAGGGGCTTGGTATTCTTACAAGGATGAAAAAATCGGGCAAGGTTCTGAAAATGCTAAGAAATACTTGGCAGAGCACCCAGAAATCTTTGATGAAATTGATAAGCAAGTCCGTTCTAAATTTGGCTTGATTGATGGAGAGGAAGCGTCAGAACAAGATACTGAAAACAAAAAAGATGAAGCAGCTCAAGTAGACTCTGTGAATGAAGAAGTAACTCTTGACCTAGGCGATGAGCTTGAAATCGAAATTGAAGAATAAGCTGTCAAAGTAGTGGAGAAATCCACTGCTTTTTCGATTCTTTGTTCAAGAATTCAGATTGCCTATAGTTTGCTGTTTCTTGTCGCTCCACTAGAAAGCTGATATAATAGCCTTATGAATAAAAAACGAACAGTGGACCTGATACATGGTCCTATTCTTCCCTCGCTTGTGAGTTTTGCCTTCCCAATCTTGCTATCCAATATTTTTCAGCAATTCTATAACACTGCTGATGTCTTGATTGTTGGGCGTTTCCTTGGTCAAGAATCCTTGGCGGCAGTAGGGGCAACAACTGCTATTTTTGACTTGATTGTTGGATTTACCTTAGGTGTTGGCAATGGCATGGGAATTGTCATTGCCCGTTATTATGGAGCTCGGAATTTCACTAAAATCAAGGAGGCAGTAGCAGCCACCTGGATTTTAGGTGCTCTGTTGAGTATTGTGGTTATGTTGCTGGGCTTTCTTGGTTTGTATCCTCTTTTACAGTACCTAGATACTCCTGCAGAAATTCTTCATCAATCTTATCAATATATTTCTATGATTGTGACCTGTGTTGGTGTCAGCTTTGCTTATAATCTTTTTGCAGGCTTGTTGCGGTCCATTGGTGACAGTCTAGCCGCCCTTGGATTTTTGATTTTTTCTGCCTTGGTCAATGTAGCTCTGGATCTCTATTTTATCACGCAACTGCACCTTGGAGTACAATCTGCGGGTCTTGCTACCATCATTTCGCAAGGCTTATCAGCGGTTCTTTGCTTTTATTATATCCGTAAGAGTGTGCCTGAGCTACTCCCTCAGCTCAAGCATTTTAAATGGGAGAAGGCCTTATACGCGGATCTCTTGGAGCAAGGTTTGGCTATGGGCTTGATGAGTTCGATTGTGTCCATCAGCAGTGTGATTTTACAGTCTTCTGTCAATACCTTTGGCGCAGTGATTATTAGTGCCCAGACGGCGGCTCGACGCATTATGGCCTTCGCCCTTCTTCCTATGACTGCTATTTCTGCATCAATGACGACCTTTGCTTCGCAGAATCTAGGCGCCAAGCGACCTGACCGCATTGTTCAAGGACTTCGAATCGGCAGTCGTTTAAGTATATCCTGGGCAGTTTTTGTTTGTATCTTCCTCTTTTTTTCCAGTCCAGCCTTGGTTTCCTTCTTGTCTAGTTCGATGGATGTATACTTGGTAGAAAATGGAAGTCTCTATCTGCAAATCAGTTCAGCTTTTTACCCCATTTTGAGTCTCTTGTTGATTTATCGCAATTGTTTGCAGGGTTTGGGGCAAAAGATTCTTCCTCTGGTTTCTAGCTTTATCGAACTAATCGGGAAAATTGCTTTTGTGGTTTTGATTATTCCTTGGGCAGGCTATAAGGGAGTTATCCTTTGTGAACCCCTCATCTGGGTTGCCATGACCATTCAACTGTACTTTTCGCTTTTCCGTCATCCTTTAATAAAAGAAGGCAAGGTCATCTTGGCAACCAAAGTGTCATCCTAGCTCGATTTGCTGAATAAAATCCATTTCCTCTAGTGAAAATCGAAAAACTTGTGCTGTCATCTTTAGTTTGGTCTTGAAAATAGTTTAACAGACTTTTGACTTCTTTTATATGATATAATAAAGTATAGTATTTATGAAAAGGACATATAGAGACTGTAAAAATATACTTTTGAAAAGCTTTTTAGTCTGGGGTGTTATTGTAGATAGAATGCAGACCTTATCAGTCCTATTTACAGTGTCAAAATAGTGCATTTTGAAGTTCTATCTACAAGCCTAATCGTGACTAGGATTGTATTCTTTATGAGGTATAAATAAAGGAGTTTCTAGCTCTGGATTGTAAAAAATAAGTTGTCTTAATCGATAAGGAGTAGAATATGGAAATTGATGTGAGTAAATTAAGAACAGATTTGCCTCAAGTCGGCGTGCAACCATATAGGCAAGTCCATGCCCATTCCACAGGCAACCGTAACTCAACGGTTCAAAATGAGGCTGACTACCATTACAGAAAAGATCCTGAATTGGGCTTCTTTTCTCACGTAGTCGGTAATGGTCGTGTTATGCAGGTAGGACCTGTTGATAATGGTGCCTGGGACGTTGGGGGCGGTTGGAATGCAGAAGGTTATGCACAAGTTGAACTGATTGAAAGCCATGAATCAAAAGAAGAGTTTCTGATTGACTATCGTCTCTATATCGAACTCTTGCGCAATCTAGCGGATGAAGCTGGTATACCTAAAACGCTTGATACTGCTGATTTAGCAGGTATCAAGACACACGAATATTGCACCAATAACCAACCCGATAATAACTCAGATCACATTGACCCCTATCCTTATCTTGCCAAATGGGGTATTAGTCGTGAGCAATTCAAGCAGGATATTGAAAACGGCTTGACGATTGAAGCAGGATGGCAACAGAACGATACTGGCACCTGGTATGTACACTCAGACGGTTCTTATCCAAAAGATAAGTTTGAGAAAGTCAATGGTACCTGGTATTACTTTGACGGTTCAGGCTATATGCTTGCAGAACGCTGGAAGAAGCACACAGACGGCAACTGGTACTGGTTTGACCAGTCAGGCGAAATGGCGACAGGCTGGAAGAAAATCGCTGAGAAGTGGTACTATTTCGATGGAGAAGGTGCTATGAAAACAGGCTGGATCAAATACAAGGAGACTTGGTACTATCTTGATAGTCAAAATGGGGACATGGTTTCTAATGCCTTTGTCAAATCAAATGATGGATGGTATTACCTTAAAGAAGATGGTACGATAGCAGAGAAACCAGAATTTACAGTCGAGCCTGAAGGCTTGATAACAGTAAAATAATAATGGAATGTCTTTCAAAGCAGAAAAGCGCATATTATTAGGTCTTGAAAAGCCTTAATAGTATGCGTTTTCTGGTGGAGATATTTACTTCAATTTTTGCTACTATATTAAATAAAAATCAAACTATAAAGTTATTCTCAAATAAAGTCTAATACTCTTTGAAAATCTCATCAACCAGGTCAGCTTCCATCTGCAACNNATCTACAACCTCAAAACTGTGTTTTTAGCAGCCTACGGCTAGTTTCCTAGTTTGCTCTTTGATTTTCATTGAGTATAAATTTGACAATGTAAACCGAGTCGGATAGCTTTAAGTACTGTTTTGAGGTTGAAGATACGATTTTTGATAGGAACTCATCAAATAGGTTTACTATCATCAATTTTGGATTTTTAAGCAGCACCAATAAATTGCTTCCTTATTTTGTCATAATTTTTTTATTTAAAAAATTGACTTTATGACAAGAGTGTGCTATTCTTTTTATGAGAGGTGTATGAATATGATAAATGTATGTGATGTTGGAAAAAGAATAAAAGAACTTAGAATATCTTCAAATCTTACTCAAGATAAGATTGCTGAATATTTGTCTTTGAATCAAAGCATGATTGCCAAAATGGAAAAAGGTGAAAGGAATATCACGTCGGATGTTATTGAGAAACTATCTGCTCTATTTTGCTGTACGGTTGAATATCTTTTGTTTGGCGAACAAGCTGAACAACAGTGTGTCATATCGTTTAGAAAAAATAAAATAGTAGACCAAGATCTTAAAGTTTTAGCGAAAATCAATAAAATTGTATTGAATCAATTTGAGATAGATCAGCTATTGGAGACAAAATAAATGATTGATAAAATGGATTTAAGTAATAAAGCTTCAAATCTTAGAAAAAAGTTGGGAGCTGATGGTGAAGCGCCGATAGATATTTTTAAATTGGTACAAAAGATAGAAAATTTGACGCTGGTATTTTATGGACTCGGAAAGAATATTAGCGGAGTCTGTTATAAAGGAACTCAGTCCAGTCTCATTGTAATCAATTCAGACATGTCATTAGGAAGGCAAAGATTTTCTTTAGCACATGAACTGTATCATCTTTATTATGATGAGGTGAAGAAGAGTTCAGTCAGTCTTATCTTGATTGGTGAAGGAGATGAAACTGAAAGAAAAGCGGATCAGTTTGCTTCTTATTTTTTAATTTCCCCATCTTCACTGTATAGGATGGTTGAGGAAATCAGAGAAAATGCCAATAGAACTCATCTTGAAGTAGAAGATATTATAAAATTGGGTCAGTTTTATGGTATCAGTCATAAAGCTATGTTATATAGATTGAGGAATGATGGATACCTTGCTGCAGAAGAAATTAAAAATATGGATATTAGTGTTATAGAGACAGCTTCAAGATTAGGCTATGATACAAGTTTATATCGTCCTTTGTCAGAAAGTAAAAAGGAAATGGTATTAGGACACTATATTAAATCGACTGAACAACTTTTAGAAAATAACAGAATTTCGCAAGGGAAGTATGAGGAACTGCTACTAGATGCTTTCAGATATGATATTGTATATGGGCTAGATGAAGAGGGGGAGTTGTCGTTTGACTAGTCGTGTATTTATTGATACAGATTGTATTTCAGCATTTTTATGGATTGGCACTGAATATCTTTTAGAAAAGCTCTATTCGGGTAAAATTGTTATTCCACAAGAGGTGTATGATGAAATCAATATACCTACAATCCCCCATTTAAAATCTAGGATAGACCAGTTGGTAGCTAAGGGTTCGGCTGAGATTGTGAGCATAGACATTGGAACTGAAGAATACGAATTATATAGAAATTTAACAAGAAATCATGATAGTAACAAGGTTATTGGTAAGGGAGAAGCGGCTTCTATTTCCTTAGCGAAAAAGCATAATGGGATATTAGGAAGTAATAACCTAAGAGATGTTAAACCATATGTAGAAGAATTTTCTTTAGAACATATGACAACAGGAGATATACTGGTTGAAGCGTTTAAAGCGCAATTTATTACTGAACAAGAGGGCAATCATATCTGGAATAATATGCTTAAAAAGAGAAGGAAAATTGGGGCGGCTTCTTTTTCAGACTATCTTCGTGGAAGTGTTCATCAAAATAGACAAAAATAAATTTGGATAAATCGAACTCACTATTCAGTAGGCATATGAGCAATTCGAAGAAGAAAAGTGTCAAATTGAGCCTATAGGAGTAGAAATGAAATAGTAAGTCCTGCATAGTGGATGAGAGAAAAGTTGTCCTTGAAGTTTCCCTGAACTATCAGTCGTATGTTAAACGATATGTAGGGTGATGTGAGAGGGGATAGCGAGTAGTTCTTAGTTGTTTTATCAAAAAACTTGTATTTTATCATACTGAATGATAAAATACAAGAAAAATAGTAGAATAAAGGAAAGCTTTTCTAAAATGTGTATCTCCCCATAGGATTCGTTCTTGTGGGATTTTTTTCGTTAAAGAAAGCGATAAATATTGACTTTTTTTAAGAAAGATGTCATAATTAAGTTGGAAAAAACGTAAAAGTATCACTTTTCTCGTTATCCCGACTCCCAAAACGTCGTTAAACCGCTCGGCAATCCATGGAGACATGGACACATAGTAGTAAGCACGCTATGTGGCTTGGCAGAGCTAAAAACTGTTCCCTTGCGATAAGCCTAATAAGCACAACATAGGGAGTTAGAGAAGCCGACTCTAATCATCCACTTTGGGCAGTAGTGAGAACTGCCCCGTGCTTTTTTTATTTTGAGAAAATATGGAGTTTGTCGTTGAAATTACTTGATTGTATTTTAGATTATCAAGAGAAATTCGATGGAAAAACATGTCAAGTATCAACGAATTATAAGCATTTAGAGACTTTCGAAGTAGATTTTTGCTTGACTGATTTACATCATTTATTTGGCTTACACAAAATCACACGAGATTTTGCTAGTCATACGATACCTGCTATTCAAGCTGGTGTTTTTATTTTAGAAGATTTTAGAAATCATCCTATGTACAATGATGTAATCGAAAGGATATCTTTATATGAGTTTATCGGTGATATTTTCTATTCTAAAATAACAAGTTGTTGCATCGTAGCTAAGGATTTATCTAAAAATACTATGAAATTGGACGTCATATTTTTTGAGAATAGAAATAAAAGATCCGCAGTTTTAGGTTTACGAAGAGACAAAAGCGGAGTATTTAAACCAGTTACTCTACATTTTACAAGCGCTAAGAAATATGCTAAAGTTCGTAAAACAGATGTGAAAGAAATGAAATGGCTATAAAGATTGTCCGCAGGCTTAAGCTTGCGTTTTTTTTGTTTGATAAAATTAAAAAATGTGCAAAAATAAGTAGAATTGAAAACAGGAAAAAACACCTCCTTTCGATTCGCCAAGCCTCTTCGCAAGGCAATGAGGGGGCGGAGAGACGCGCTCGTCAACAGAAGTATCTCATTGGAAATGTTGCTCACTTTTTTAGTGAGCTTTTTATTTAAGGAATAGGAATGAAAAATAAGAAGTTAAAATTATACTCAATGAAAATCTCTTCAAACCACGTCAGCGTCGCCTTGTCGTAGGTATCTTACTGACCAAGCTAGTGATGGACTTAAATAGGTGGTTTGGAGCGTCCTAGCGGCTAGGAAATGCTGGCAATAGTCCTTTGCTGAGGATAGGGTGTTTCAATATTCAACACTCAACACTCAACTGTTGACCTAATTGATAGGAAGGGAATTACTATAAAATACTCAGGTTTCCATCATATTTCTTGAAACGATTGTGTAATTAAAATGTAACAATATTGTAATATTTATCACAGAGGATGCCGTGCATATATAAATGTAGTATAACTCTTGTCTCTTTGTTAAAAAATAGGCTGTATCAAAAGGTTTTATATGTCTCTGCATATATATATATTGTCGCTTTTCCTTGCCTTTACTGACTCTATCTTGTCAGAGAGGGGATTGATTTGTATGTCAGAAGTGTTAGTATATAGTTGATACATTATCGTCTATCGGCTTTTTGTGCGCTTTTTAAGCTCGGGGAAGCTCTCAGACAAGGGAAGGATTTATGCTTATGTTTAGAAAAAGCAATAAGGATAACGGAGAGAAAATTTTCCGTTATTCCATTCGTAAATACCATTTTGGGGCTGCTAGTGTTGCGGTTGCGGCTCTGATGTTTTTTGCCAATGGGGTGCAAGCGCAGGCACCTGCAGTATCTTCGGCAACAGCCAGTGATGTAGTTGCTGGACCTGCTGGAAATTCAGATGGGGATCCGCAGGAGTCAGCTGGGGAAGAGCCAGAGAAGGTCTCTCAGACTGAACCGTCGGCTGAGCTCCAGTCTACAGGGGAGTCAAACTCTATAGAGACTAAAGCCGAGGACGCTAGTAAGGGACAGGAAACAGCTGACCTTGCTCCTACCAAACCAGAGACGAAGCCAGCTGCTCAAGAAACTTCTCAAGGAGGAGCAGTAAAAGAGCAAGACCAGCCCACATCTGCCACTAAAACGACAGAAGCTAAATCACTCCAAGGCAATCTGCAAGCTTTGTTGGAAAAACTAACTCTTAGCTCCATGAAAGCGCTCCACGATGAAGTGGAAGCAGGTCTAGCAGCATCTAAGGCAGTTTTGGACGACCCAAATGCGACGCAAGTGCAGGTTGATGAGCAAGTTAAACTCATGGAAGACCTGACTCGTCGGGTCAATCAAGCCTTGGAGCCATCGCTACCAAAATTGACAGACTTGGGTGAAGCAAGTTCGACAAATAATAAGCTTAGCGCTCCAGATGGGGCTGTGACTGAGCAAGCAAGTAGTGGGAAGCGTCGTAAAAGAGGTGGGCCAATCGATCTTGAACCAGCTGCAAACCAAGTTAGTCCAACTGATGCAGGAAAGGAAGCAGCACCTGAAGCCAACTCTCAATCTACTCCACGAGAACTCCCAACCTACACCAATACGACAGAAGGTAAGAACGGCGCCTATGGACTAAAAAAGGAATTGGAGGATATCACCAAGGAACTTCGACGGTACGGAGCGTCGGAAGATAAAATCCAAGCAGCAAAAGCAGCAGCTGATAAGTTTAATGAAGCCTTTTCTAAGGGTGATACCATCAGCCAAGAAGATTTTGCAGCTGCCCTAGTCGACCTGAAAAAATCCCGAGACCTCATCGAAGGAGTGCTGGAAGAAAAATATGGAGAAGAGACTACAGGTGGAGGAGTAACCCCGCAACCACGTGATGGTGGCTACTCTGACTTTCGTAATGCTAACTATAGTGGAAGATCTGCAAGGGCGGCAAGAGCTGGCGAAAACTACTCTGAGGAATTTAAAAACGCAAAAGAAAGTTACTTTGAGAAATCAGGCAACAAGGGAAATTCTCCGTATGGTAGGTATACTTATGTCTATTATTCTGATAGAACACCTCGAAATAATGCAACACGACCAGTATCAGAGGCTGAAAATTATATCAAATATACAGTAACATCAACGAGCGATGGATTTCGTTGGCAATTAGAACTTAATAATGGATATAGGACGTTACCAGGTCATTCACAGGTGTGGTTTACTGTACCATCTGGACAAGAGTTCAAACATGGTACAGATGGGATTTCTATCTCTAACCAGGGTGGTGGTACTACAGCATATTCTCCAAATACTAGTGACATTTTATCATTGTTAAAAGTTAGTCAAGCACAATTTGGTAGACAAAAAGAAGGTACTCCACAACATGTTGGAGCTACTAATCGTTTTGGAATTCGTCCACTGCCGGCAGATAATTTGACACAGTTAGCTACTCAAGGGCCTAGAGGGACAAATCCCTATCGCAGAGATTATCAGAGCCAAGAGGAACGTAGTAGTGCGGATGAGAAATTTAGAATCATAAATTCTAGTACAGGACGTTTATTTTACTTTGAACTTCCCAATTCTAATCGAAAATATAAGATTACCTTTGAAACAAGAGGGAATAATGATATTAAAAAATTAGTTTATGCAGCTGGCATGAGATTTTTAGATGGTCATGAGTTGCTCCTTGCAAATCAGTGGCATGCCAGAACACGTACTGAAGCAGAAGAAGCAGCTAAAGAGTTGAACGATGCTAAAACAAATGCAATTAGTGCAATCAATGCGGAAGCTGATAGAAAAAACAGAGAAATCGATAGTGCGAATCTATTACCAGCTGACGTAACTAAGTTGAAACAACAAGTGGAAGCAGCTAAAACGAACGGTATAACCGAAGTTAATAGAGCTACTTCACCACAAGACGTAACAACTAAGAAAGATACAGCAGTTGGTGCTATTACAGGTATTAGCTTAGACGAAGCTAAACGAAATAAAGCAGCTAAAGAGTTGAACGATGCTAAAACAAATGCAATTAGTGCAATCAATGATGATGGCGGTCAAGGCGATGCAAATAACCAAGATCAGCCTACTACTCCAAGCATTCCAGCTCATTCAGGAGATTCGACGGATCAAGCTACTGCTCCATCTGCTCAAGATAGGGAAACAGGAAATGCGATAGCACCAGAGTCTCCACAAGGGCTATCTGGAAGTTCTGTGACGGCGCCAGCTCGTAGCCGAAGAAGTGTAGCCTTTGCTGGTGGCACTCAATCGAGTCAAGAGAAACAGGTTGATAAATCCGTCTTAAGAGATTTGATTCAAGACTTGGAAACTCGTTTGAAAGACTTGGATGGTATTGATCAATCTGTCATCGACGCTGCGAAGATCATTCTCGGAGAGGGTCAAGAAGCCCTTAGAAATGCTGACTTGACAGAGGCAGGCTTGAAAGAGGTTACTGCTAAGGTCAAAGAAGCTCTCGAATCCTTGAAAGGTAAGCAAGCGACTAAGGATGAAGAAGAAATGAAAGAAACAAGCAAAGAGCAAGGTCATCTTCCATACGGTACCATGATTGCTAGCCTGCTCGCCCTTCTTGGTCTCCTTCTCTTCCTCATCGCGCGTCGCAAGAAAGAGTCAGAACTCAAGAAATTGACCAAGGAATTGACTAAGGTTCTGCAAGAAAGCGACCTTACAAATGTAGATGCCAAAGTTCTCGACCAAGCACGAGAAGCTCTCGCTCAAGCAGTTGCCTTCCTAGCCAATGAGAAAGAGTCTGACCACACAGAAGATGAGTTGATTGAGAAACTCAAAGCTATTCTTGCTCAGTTAAGATAAGCAAAGTTTAGACGAGTTGGAAACTAGCTAGAATAGTGATTGATAGAATGTTGGAAAACTCAATTTGAGGTGAACATTCAGAAAATCTTTCTCTGATAAAACGCATAATATCAAGCTTTTTAAGGCAAGATATTATGCGCTTTTATCATTTTGAAACTTTTTGTTCTATCTTATTTGTGATATTTTTCCCTTATTTCACAAATATTTCATATTTGGATTTTATAATAAGTTATAGTTCAGTTTTTACTATACTTTGATATTCAAATATGTTATACTATGATTATCAAAGTAAATGAAAGGAGTTACGAATATGACGCCAGAAGAAATGTACTTGACAGAGCGATTAGACGTACAGATAGCTCATTTTTTAAAGAAAAGCGTTCAACATCGTAGACGCTATAAGGTATTAAAAATAACAGAAATCGTGGCAGGTTTTCTCATAGCTGTCTTTTGTGCTATTCCTATGCCAGGTGATCGCTACCGTTTGATTTCGGTTGCCTTATCCAGTTTAGGCTTGCTGTGTGAGGGGATTCTCAATTTGTATAATGCTAAAGAACACTGGATTTCTTACCAAAAAACTGCGCAACTCCTGGAGAGAGAAAAATTCCTCTATCAATGTCAAACGGAGAAATATGCAGGAAAAACCAAGGCTTTTGCTCTATTTGTCAAGACATGCGAAGGTATTATCTCAGAGGAAATCAACCAGTGGGAAAGTATCCAGTCAAAAGAAGTGGCAGCTAGTGCAGATGCTCCAGAGAAAAAAGAATAGGAGGTGGAGGAAATGTCTCAATCCAGCTACCTTTTGCCCTTGCTCTGGTTGAAAAAAGAAGCCGATAAGGAAAAGATGAGTGCGACCCAGTGCCAGATATTTTTCTTTTATTATCAACTGTTTGAACTCTTATTTGCTAGAGAAAGCGACTTGAGAGACTTATGTCTGGGAAGGCAAGGTTTTTATTTCTCGCAGTTAGAGAAAGATTTGCTTTCTGGAGTTTCCCACTTTCTAACAAACTTGGAGGGAAAAGGGACTCTCAAGGCTAATCAAGAAGTATCAGCTCGCAAAGCCCTTTTTCTAGCCTTGACAACTAGCCAGTCAGATTGGCAAGAGTTAGCTCCTGTTTTTGATTTTTATCAGACTATTGGGGGACTTGAACATCCTTCTCTCTTGAGTTCTCAGGACAGACAGCATCTGATGTGGATTTACCAGTCAGCTTTGGAGAAGGATTATAGTGTCAAGGTAATTGGCGACAAGCATTTTGTATTGAAGAGACAAGATGCTACTAAATTGACAGGGCGCCAAACTCAAACTTTGGAAATTCTGAGTCAATCAGAAGACTTGGTCAATCCTGTCTATGTTACATTAGGAGAAAAGGGGGTGCTCTTGCTTGATTAAGAGAGGAGATGTTGTAGCTCTTTATTTGCCTTTTCCGACTATTAGTAGCGATTTGGCTGTGAAGAACCATATGTATATCTGTATTGACAACAGCACGACTAAAAACAAAGAGTTAGTTAAAAATCAGACCTTCAAACCAGCTCTCTTGACCAGACGTTTGGTCAAGAACTTTATGATAGAAGAGCCGGATTTAGCTCGTAATCCTTTTACAAGACCAACCTTGATTGACTTAGATAAGGTATTTATGTTGGATAATACGGTCATTCCGACTTCTTATCTAGCCAGACGGCGACGCAATGTCTCAGAAGAATTGTACGAGGAAGTTTTGGATCACTTAGTCCAACCACGGCTGATTTCGCTGAACAAGTCTGAGTTTATGCAACTCAATCCAGGAACTTATTAGGAGGTAGAAGATGACAAATAAAGCAGTAAATGACTTTATACTAGCTATGGATTATGATAAAAAGAAACTCTTGACCCATCAGGGAGAAAGTATTGAAAATCGTTTCATCAAAGAGGGGAATCAGCTACCCGATGAGTTTGTTGTTATCGAAAGAAAGAAGCGGAGCTTGTCGACAAACACAAGTGATATTTCCGTGACGGCTACCAACGATAGTCGTCTCTATCCTGGAGCACTTCTCGTAGTGGATGAGACCTTGTTAGAGAATAATCCCACTCTTCTTGCGGTCGATCGTGCCCCGATGACTTATAGTATTGATTTGCCTGGTTTGGCAAGTAGTGATAGCTTTCTCCAAGTAGAAGATCCCAGCAATTCAAGTGTTCGCGGAGCGGTAAACGATTTGTTGGCCAAGTGGCATCAAGATTATGGTCAGGTCAATAATGTCCCAGCTAGAATGCAGTATGAAAAAATCACGGCTCACAGCATGGAACAACTCAAGGTCAAGTTTGGTTCTGACTTTGAAAAGACAGGGAATTCTCTTGATATTGATTTTAACTCTGTCCATTCGGGCGAAAAGCAGATTCAGATTGTTAATTTTAAGCAGATTTATTATACAGTCAGCGTAGATGCTGTTAAAAATCCAGGAGATGTGTTTCAAGATACTGTAACGGTAGAGGATTTGAGGCAGAGAGGAATTTCCGCAGAGCGTCCTTTGGTCTATATTTCGAGTGTTGCTTACGGGCGTCAGGTCTATCTCAAGTTGGAAACTACGAGTAAGAGTGATGAAGTAGAGGCTGCTTTTGAAGCTTTGATAAAAGGAGTCAAGGTAGCTCCTCAGACAGAGTGGAAGCAGATTTTGGATAATACAGAAGTGAAGGCGGTTATTTTAGGAGGCGACCCGAGTTCGGGTGCCCGAGTTGTAACAGGCAAGGTGGATATGGTAGAGGACTTGATTCAAGAAGGCAGTCGCTTTACAGCAGATCACCCAGGCTTGCCGATTTCCTATACAACTTCTTTTTTACGTGACAATGTAGTTGCGACCTTTCAAAACAGTACAGACTATGTTGAGACTAAGGTGACAGCTTACAGAAACGGAGATTTACTCTTGGATCATAGTGGTGCCTATGTTGCCCAATATTACATTACTTGGGATGAATTATCCTATGATTATCAAGGTAAAGAAGTCTTGATTCCTAAGGTTTGGGACAGAAATGGGCAGGATTTGACGGCTCACTTCACCACTAGTATTCCTATAAAAGGGAATGTTCGCAATCTCTCTGTCAAAATTAGAGAGTGTACCGGACTTGCCTGGGAATGGTGGCGTACGGTTTATGAAAAAACCGATTTGCCCCTAGTGCGTAAGCGGACGATTTCTATTTGGGGAACGACTCTTTATCCTCAGGTAGAAGATAAGGTAGAAAATGACTAGGAGAGAAGAACGTTTGCGACAAAAAGAGGCAATGCTCTCTCTGCGAATATCTGAAAGTTTATCTCTTGCCTAGCGATTTCCATTGGAGTATGCTCGTGATGTTAAAATGAGTCTATCAAATAGTGGCTGTAAGAAAAAGTAAAAAGGGTAGTGAAACTCCTTGCTATACAGGGAATTAGCTACCTTTTACTTATTTTAGAAGAGCCGTTGTACTAGTCTAACTTCAGTATCATGTGAAATCAAAAAGAGCATAAATTTCTGTTTCAGGAACACGTAAATTATGGTTTTGTTTAGAAGCTCTTCTATTGACTTCTTAGAATACAACAGCGCCTATAAGAACTGTTGAATTTCAAAGTATTTACTTGAACTATGATACGTCTGGAGTAGACTGTCAACAAAAGGTGCAGTATAATGGTTTTTGTCGCTTATATCTACAACCTCAAAACAGTGTTTTGAGCAACCTGCGGCTAGCTTCCTAGTTTGCTCTTTGATTTTCATTGAGTATAAATACGAACAAATTGATTGGGAAATTCAAATCGCTTTCTATCAATGTTTTAGAAGATACAGTGCCCTAGTCCAACTTCAATA
>NZ_VMNC01000011.1:0-53692 GCF_013277505.1 Streptococcus sp. k-378
CGACATGCCCGTCGTACCAGAAAAGAGCAGGAAAAATTTCCTACTCCAATTTTCTACACTCGTTCTCCATCACTGTTTACTCTGTAGCCATCCACCGTCGTATTAACAGCTAGGGCACCTGAAGAGTAAGAATAATACCACTTACCAGAAACTTGATACCAGCCTGTTTTCATTGCCCCTGAACTATCCAGATAATACCACGAGCCATTTTCCTTTAACCATCCTGTCTGCATTTCACCAGATAATTTCAAATAATACCAGCTAGAACCGTCTTTCAGCCAGCCTGTTGATTTAGAACCATTTGATTTGAAATGATACCAACTACCATTTATTTTCTTCCAACCGACAGTTGGACTACTATTGGATCTATAGCTAGAGCTATTTCCTGATTGATTCTGATAATTTTGTGAAGAAGTCACTCCCTCTAGCTGTATATAGCGACGACTTCCGTTATAAGCCGTATAACTCAACCACTTGTAGCCATCTTTTTCGAGAATTTGATCATAATGAACCTTCTCCCCAGGATAATAGTAATCAATCACAGTTGCGCTAGCTAGAGGTTGATTTTTGATAGCTGACTTAGTCTTAAAATAATGTGTGCCCCCTGTTGAAGCTAAGGATTGACTAGTCCCAACACTGCCACCAGCCAAATCTTTAAAATGAATAAATCCTGTCATCGTATTTGCTTTTATACTTCGTTTATTATAGGCTTCTGTATAACCATAGTTATATTCCTCGATCTCAATCTGATCTCCCATTACATTTGACACCCAGGCAACATGCCCATAAGTTCCTGCAGTAGACCAAGCAATGGAGCCAATCGTCGGTGTATTATCTACACGATAGCCTTCACGACGAGCACGATGCCCCCATTCATTCGCATTTCCATAAGCCCTTGGAATCTCAAAACCATTGACATTACTCAAACGAAAGGCTGCGAAAGAAGTACACTGACGAGAATACATGCGCCACTGATCAATCTCCTGGCTCCCATTTTTATAATAAGCAGGATAATCATCTCCACGCGCAATCGATCCATTCCCTCCAGAGTAGGCATAGACACTATCACCCGCTGCTAGCATCAATCCTACTACTAAAAAAGAAACAAGCTTTTTAACTGACATCTTCAAGTAATAACTTGTCCCTCTTGCTATAAACGGTAAAATTTTCATTCTTCCTCCTTGAAAAATAATATAAATCGAAGATTGCCTTCACTTAAACTATTCGGAGAAAAAAGAAAAAGTGAGAAAATTTCTCACTTTAGTCCAGATAATGAATCAAATTCTTTTCTGTAAGGATATCTGAGTAGGTAAAGGATTCAACGTAAACATTAGCTTGTTTATCTCCTTCAACGTTCCCAAATTCCACAATAAATAGGGATGGATAAACTTCAATTAACTTACCCAATCTATTTTTTTGGCGCTTGCGCCCATTTTCCAAAGTCATTTCAATTACATGACCCTCATGCGCCTTGATTTCCTCTTTGATTTTTTTCATCTTGGCTACATCTGTAAATGCATCTGACATCTTATGCCTCCCTCTTTGAGATACTTGAAAATTTATTGTATTCTTTTTGGAAAATCAATTCCACAGTTCCACGAGCTCCACTACGGTTTTTCTCGATAATAACTTCCACCTTATTATTTGGTATGCCTTCCTCTTCTTCACCACCACGCTCATAGTAATCGTCGCGATAAAGAAAGGCTACGATATCAGCGTCCTGCTCGATAGACCCAGATTCACGAATATCAGACAAGACTGGTCTTTTATCCTGACGTTGTTCTACACCACGAGACAACTGACTCAGAGCGATTACTGGAACCTTCAGTTCCTTGGCTAGGATTTTCAACTGACGTGAAATTTCTGAAACTTCTTGTTGGCGGTTTTCTCGCCCAGTTCCCGTGATAAGCTGCAAGTAATCTATCAAAATCAAACCTAGATTGCCCGTTTCTTGAGCCAGTTTACGAGAACGAGAACGAATCTCTGTAATTCGAATCCCTGGCGTATCATCGATATAGATACTGGCGTTAGCTAAATTCCCTTGAGCAATGGTATATTTTTGCCACTCCTCATCGGTCAATTGACCTGTACGGATAGAATGCGACTCAACCAACCCTTCTGCCGCTAACATACGATCGACTAGACTTTCCGCACCCATTTCGAGCGAAAAGATAGCAACCGTTTTGTCCAACTTAGTTCCAATGTTCTGAGCGATATTCAAGGCAAAGGCTGTCTTACCAACCGCTGGACGGGCTGCTAGAATAATCAACTCCTCCTCGTGTAGACCAGTCGTCATATGATCCAAATCACGATAACCTGTCGCAATACCTGTAATATCGGTCGTTTGTTGCGAGCGAGCTTCCAGATTTCCAAAGTTGACATTCAACACATCTCGAATGTTCTTAAACCCGCTTCGATTAGCATTTTCACTGACATCAATCAGGCCTTTTTCTGCCTGAGCAATGATTTCATCAGCTGGTTGCGACGCTTCGTAAGCTTGGTTGACAGACTCTGTCAACTTAGCGATTAATCGCCGTAACATAGCCTTTTCTGCAACGATTTTAGCATAATACTCCGCATTAGCAGAAGTTGGCACAGAATTGACAATCTCAACTAGGTAAGACAGGCCACCAATATTCTGTAAATCCCCTTGATTATCAAGAATGGTGCGAACCGTTGTTGCATCTATGGCATCACCACGATCGGATAAATCGACCATGGCTTGGAAAATCAAACGATGGGCATACTTAAAAAAGTCCCGAGACTCAATGTATTCTCGCACAAAAACAAGTTTACTCTCATCAATAAAGATAGCCCCCAAAACAGATTGCTCAGCTAAGATATCTTGAGGTTGTACTCGTAACTCTTCTACTTCTGCCATCAGACTTCCCTTCCTTTTACAATCTTGTCAAGAAGGTGTAAACTTATCCTTCTTTCACACGAAGATTGATTACACTTGTGATATCTTGATAGATTTTCACTGGCACATCAATCAAACCAACCGCTCGAATCGGAGCTTGTACTTGAATATGACGTTTATCAATCTTAATTCCAAATTGCTTTTGCAATTCTTCTGCAATCTTCTTATTGGTAATAGAACCAAAGGTACGACCATCTGGACCAACTTTTTCAACAAATTCTACAACCGTTTCTTCTGCTTCAAGTTGGGCTTTAATTGCTTTTGCTTCTGCAATCATCTCAGCGTGAGCTTTCTCTTCAGATTTTTGTTTACCACGAAGTTCACCTATAGCTTGAGCAGTCGCTTCTTTTGCTAGGTTCTTTTTGATAAGAAAGTTTTGCGCATACCCTGTTGGTACTTCCTTAATTTCGCCTTTTTTACCTTTTCCTTTAACATCTGCTAAAAAAATTACTTTCATTCTTCTTTCTCCTTTTCCTTTATTTCATTTAATACAATTTCTGTCAGTTTTTCACCTGCTTCTGACAAGGTTAAATCTTTAATTTGAGCTGCTGCCAAATTAAAGTGACCTCCACCGCCTAACTCTTCCATAATCCGTTGCACATTCAGTTTACTACGACTCCGAGCTGAGATGGATATAAAGCCTTGTGTATTTTTCGCAAGAACAAAACTCGCTTCAATACCTGACATAGCTAACATGGCATCTGCTGCCTTACTAATAACAACTGTATCATAGCATTTCGTGTCCTTAGCCTCTGCTATTAGTACATCTGAACCTAATTTACGCCCCTGTAAAATCAGTTCATTGACCTCACGATATTCTTCAAAATCTGTCGCAGCGATTTCTTGGATAGCAATACTATCACTTCCGCGCGTTCTGAGATAGCTAGCAACATCAAATGTCCGACTAGTCACTCGTGAGGTGAAATTTTTAGTATCCAGCATCATACCAGCCATCAAGACACTTGCTTGCATACGACTCAAACGATTTTTCTTAGAATTTTGGAACTGAATCAACTCCGTTACCAACTCACTGGCACTGCTTGCACCACTTTCGATATAAGTGATAACTGCATTGTCTGGGAAATCCTGATCCCTTCTATGGTGGTCAATAACAATGGTTTGGGTAAATAAATCATAAAAATCTTTTGATAATGTTAAGGCTGTCTTTGAATGGTCTACAAGAATCAACAAAGAACGATTGGTCACCATCCCCATTGCATCCTTAACAGACAACAACTTCGTAACTCCTTCTTTTTCTAAGAATGAAACAGCTCGTTCAATATCTGGAGACATTTGTTCTTCGTCATAAAGAGCATAGCTATTTTCAATCACATTGCTGGCGAACAACTGCATACCTACAGCAGAGCCCAAAGCATCCATATCTAAATTTCTATGCCCAACTACAAACACTTGATCCACACTACGAATCTTATCAGATATGGCTGTCATCATTGATCGAGTACGGGTACGAGTGCGCTTGATGGACGCAGCCGACCCACCGCCAAAGTAGACTGGATTTTTCGTTTCATCATTCTCCTTGACAACCACCTGGTCGCCACCACGTACTTCAGCCAAGTTCAAGTTGAGCAAAGCAACTTTCCCTATTTCATCATGATTTCCATCGCCATAAGAAAATCCCATACTTAAGGTCAAGGGCAACTGCCTCTGTTTCGACTCTGCTCTGAAAGCATCAATAACAGAAAATTTATCATTCATCAAGCCCTCAAGCACCGTATAGTCAGTAAATAGATAAAATCGATCCATACTTACCCGACGAGAAAACATCATGTATTTTTCTGAAAACTCTGATATAAAATTAGCTACAAAACTATTGATTTGACTAATATCTGACTCAGAAGTTGCATCCTCCAAATCATCATAATTATCCACAGACACAACTCCAATCACTGGTCGACTCGTTACTAATTCATCTGTTATGGCTTGCTCCCTGGATACATCTACAAAATACAAAACACCGGAAGAAGAATCCATATGAACAGCATAACGCTTCTCACCCAGCTTAGCATAAGTAGACGGATTTCCTACTGAAGCCTTGATAATCGTTTGAACAGCTTCTAAATCAAAATCGCCATCTTCCTTGGTCAAAATCAATTCAGCATAGGGATTAAACCACTCAACCTCTCCAGAAGATAAATTCAATTTCATAACACCTACAGGCATCTGTTCCAATAGAGATGTCAAACTTTCTTCCGCTTGGTGGTTTACATACTGTATCTGTTCTACATCACTCCTTGTATAATGCACTCTCAGTTTCTTAAATAAAAAAACATAGCCTCCTACAAAAAGAAACAAAATGAAAACCGTCAACAGATTATTATTAACAAAAATAATGAAAGTGGATAAGACTCCAAACGCAATCAATCCTACTAGAATAGGAAAAATTGGACTTACATAAAATTTTTTCATTCAAAACCTCTTGGCACCCATTATACCATAATACCCCTCAAAAAGCGACTTTTTAAAAGTGTAATCAGTAATTCTATCAATTATAAGAAAAAGGTAGTTTACAATTCAGTAAACCTACCTTTACACATATTGAAATTAAGATTCTTTAACCTCTAACAAACCAATTTCGCCATCCTCACGACGATAAATCACATTGGTTGTCTGATCTTCAACATCCACATAGATAAAGAAATCATGCCCCAATAAATCCATTTGTAGAATTGCTTCTTCCAAATCCATTGGTTTTAAATCAATTTGTTTTGAACGAACAACTTTAGACTGGACAACATTTGAATCTTCCACCAAAGCATCTGTAAATAATTGACCAGTTGCTACCTTATTTTTATTTTTACGCTCGATTTTTGTTTTATTTTTACGAATCTGACGTTCAATTTTATCAGTTACAAGGTCAATTGAACCATACATATCTTGAGATACATCTTCTGCACGAAGAGTAATAGAGCCAAGCGGAATCGTTACTTCCACTTTAGCAGTTTTTTCACGATACACCTTCAAGTTAACTCGAGCATCCAACTCTTGTTCAGCTTGAAAATACTTTTCGATCTTTTCGAGTTTAGAAACTACATAATCACGAATTGCTTCTGTTACTTCTAGGTTTTCACCACGTATACTATATTTAATCATATGAGTACCTTCTTTCTAAACATTTTTGTTTTTATGATTTTATTATAACGCTTTCATTCTATTTTTGCAAATTTTTTCCTCATCTTACAAGGGAAAATGTTTTTACATCCTTAGCACCAGCTTCTTCCAACAGTTTCTTGACACGATTTATAGTTGCTCCTGTAGTATAGATATCATCTATAAGTAGGATTTTTTTAGGAATAGTGACTCCACTTTTTATAAAGAAAGGAAGTTCTGTCCCCAAGCGTTCTGAACGATTTTTAGAAGAACTGGCTCTCTCTTCTCTTTTCCCTAGTAAATCCAGATACGAAAAAACTGCTGCCTCTACCAAGCCCTCAACCTGATTAAATCCTCTGTTAACATATCTATCAGGACTTAGGGGAATGACTACAAATTGATACTCTTTGTACTTTTTTAACTCCTCACTTAAAACTGAAGCAAACACTTTTCTTAAAAGGAAGTCTCCATCAAACTTATACCGACTGAAAAAATCCTTCATAGCTTGATTGTAAGTAAAAATCGCTCTATGACTGACTTCAACTCCTTCTTTACACCAAAATTGACAACCTTGACACTTTGTTGACAATCCTATTTTCATACAGTTTGGACAGTGCTCTTCTCCAATCCTCTCAAAAGTAGAATCACAATCTAAACAAAGACAGGAGGCATCATTCTTCAGAAGTAAGAGACTACTAAAAGTTAAAACAGTCTTCATAGTCTGCTCACATAACAAGCACTTCATAGACCAGCCTCCTTATTCATCATCTGAATTTCCTTAATCGCCTTCTTAATTGAAGCATTTAACCCATCATGGAAGAAAAGCAAATCTCCTGTCGGTCTATCCATACTTCGTCCAACTCGTCCACCAATTTGAATCAAACTAGACTTGGTAAACAAACGATGATTGGCCTCTACTACGAAAACATCCACACAAGGGAATGTAACTCCACGCTCCAAGATTGTCGTACTGATAAGTATTGTCAGCTCCCCATCTCGAAAAGCTTGTACTTGCTCTAATCGATCCTCTGTTACAGAAGATACAAAGCCAATTTTCTCATTTGGAAATTGCTCCTGTAAGATTTCTTTTAACTGCTCCCCTTTCTTAATTTCTGAAGCAAAAATAAGTAACGGATAACCTGTCTTTCTCTGCTTATCAATATAGGACTTTAACTTTGGCGACAAACACTTCTTATCTAAGTAGCGATTAAAATCCGATAACCAAATTGGTTTTGGAATAATCAACGGATTTCCATGAAACCGTCTCGGTAAACTCAGTCTTTTTAGTTCTCCTAAACGGACCTTTTTATCTAACTCATTGGTCGAAGTCGCTGTTAAAAAGATTCTCAATCCATTCTCCTTTACACTATTCTTGACAGCGTGGTAAAGCGTGGGATTATCAACATAAGGAAAAGCATCTACTTCATCCACTATCAGCAAATCAAAAGCTTGATAAAACTTCAATAACTGATGGGTCGTCGCAACAACTAGTGGTGTTCGAAAATAAGGTTCCGATTCTCCATGTAGCAAAGCTATTCCGCAAGAAAAATCCTGTTGCAGGCGCTTATACAGCTCCAAACAAACATCTATGCGAGGACTAGCCAAACACACTGCACCACCTCCATTAATCACTTTAGCCACTACTTGATAAATCATTTCTGTCTTTCCAGCTCCTGTTACCGCATGAACTAAGGTTGGCTTTTGCTTGTCTACTGCTTGAAGTAGTCCCTCTGACACCTTCTCTTGAAAAGGAGTTAATTGGCCGCGCCATTTGAGAACATCTTGCTTCGGAAAATCCTCCTGCGGAAAATAGTATAAAGTTTGATCACTTCTGACTCGCTTCATCAGCAAGCACTCTCGACAATAGTAAGCACCGATGGGCAAATACCATTCTTCTAGAACAGTACTATTACAACGTTGACAGAAAAGTTTCCCCTTCTCCTTTCTCATTGCTGGAAGTTTCTCCGCCAACTGACGTTCTTCTTCTGTTAATTCATTCTCAGTAAATAAACGACCGAGATAATTTGGATTTACTTTCATACTTCTTTATTCGTAAAAACTAGCACTTTAGATGATTTTTTAGTACAATTAAATCATGGAATTTAGAACAATTAAAGAGGACGGTCAAGTCCAAGAAGAAATCAAAAAATCTCGCTTTATCTGCCATGCCAAGCGTGTTTATAGCGAAGAAGAGGCTCGTGACTTCATTACTGCCATCAAAAAAGAACACTACAAAGCGACACATAACTGCTCTGCCTTTATTATTGGAGAACGTAGTGAAATTAAACGTACAAGTGATGATGGTGAGCCTAGTGGTACTGCTGGTGTTCCCATGCTTGGGGTACTAGAAAATCACAATCTCACCAATGTCTGTGTGGTTGTGACACGCTACTTTGGTGGTATTAAACTAGGCGCTGGAGGACTAATTCGTGCTTACGCCGGCAGTGTCGCCTTAGCTGTCAAAGAAATTGGCATCATTGAAATAAAGGAACAGGCGGGCATTGCTATTCAAATGTCTTATGCTCAGTACCAAGAGTACAGTAACTTTCTTAAAGAACATAATCTCATGGAGCTGGATACAAACTTTACAGATCAAGTCGATACGATGATTTATGTTGATAAAGAAGAAAAAGAAACTATTAAAGATGCACTGGTAGAATTTTTTAATGGAAAAGTCACTTTAACTGATCAAGGTTTACGCGAAGTTGAGGTTCCTGTAAACCTAGTGTAAACAATAGATAATACAGTGTTTCACTGATATTTCCACCGCTACTTTAATTAGCAAAATAAAAAGATGCGTACCAAAATATACTAGAAAATGAAGCAATTCAAACGAAACCTGATATCGTTTTCCTTTACACCTATTTACTAGAATTAGCTGAACACAATCGCTTAAAAATTAATGGCTTAGACCTGTGATATAAAAAAATCCTATCACTTCGATAGGATTTCTATATTTTACAAATGGTATAGATAGCGTTATACTAGAAATATCTTATACAAAGAGGTATTCATATGTCTATTTATAACAACATTACTGAACTAGTCGGTCAAACACCGATTGTTAGACTCAACAACATTGTGCCAGAAGGTGCTGCAGATGTCTATGTAAAACTTGAAGCATTTAATCCTGGTTCATCTGTAAAAGACCGTATTGCCCTTAGCATGATTGAAAAAGCTGAACAAGATGGTATTCTGAAACCTGGTTCTACTATTGTTGAAGCAACAAGTGGAAACACTGGTATTGGACTTTCATGGGTAGGGGCTGCTAAAGGGTATAAAGTTGTCATCGTTATGCCTGAAACTATGAGTGTAGAACGCCGTAAGATTATCCAAGCCTATGGTGCTGAACTCGTCCTTACGCCTGGTAGCGAAGGAATGAAGGGTGCTATTGCTAAGGCTCAAGAAATCGCTGCTGAACGTGATGGCTTCCTTCCTCTTCAATTTGACAATCCAGCTAATCCAGAAGTACACGAAAGAACAACAGGAGCTGAAATACTAGCTGCTTTCGGTAAAGATGGACTAGATGCCTTTGTTGCTGGAGTGGGTACCGGTGGAACTATTTCTGGTGTTTCTCATGCACTCAAATCAGCAAATTCAAACATTCAAGTTTATGCAGTGGAAGCTGATGAATCTGCTATTCTATCTGGTGAAAAACCTGGTCCTCACAAAATTCAAGGTATCTCAGCTGGATTTATTCCTGATACACTTGATACTAAAGCCTATGATGGTATCGTTCGTGTAACATCAGATGATGCTCTTGCACTCGGACGTGAAATTGGTGGAAAAGAAGGCTTCCTTGTAGGGATTTCCTCAGCTGCAGCTATCTACGGAGCCATCGAGATTGCCAAAAAATTAGGTACAGGTAAAAAAGTCCTTGCTCTAGCACCAGATAACGGTGAACGTTATCTCTCTACAGCACTCTATGAATTTGAAGTTTAGTCTCCTAAATACAATTGGCCCTTATTATAGGGCTTTTTATTTTTACCTTGAAAATAGGAAGCTCTCCCTATAAGAATCGACTGCATAGAAAAAAGGAAGCAAATTTACTTCCTTTCTATAATTAGTTATTCAAGGCTGCTGCCATTGTAGCTGCAACTTCAGCTTCAAAGTCGTTTGCAGCTTTCTCAATACCTTCACCAACTTCAAAGCGAGCGAACTCAACTACTGAAGCGTTAACTGATTCAAGGTATGCTTCAACTGTCTTGCTGTCATCCATGATGTAAACTTGTGCAAGAAGTGTATAAGCTTGGTCAACTTTAGTGTTGTCAAGCATGAAGCGATCCATTTTACCTGGGATAATTTTGTCCCAGATTTTTTCTGGTTTGCCTTCTGCAGCCAACTCAGCTTTGATGTCAGCTTCAGCTTGAGCAATCACTTCATCAGTCAATTGTGCTTTTGATCCATACTTCAAGTGTGGAAGAGCTGGTTTGTTAACCATTGCACGACTTTCGTTATCTTGGTCGATAACGTGGTTCAATTGTGCCAACTCATCTTTAACAAATTGCTCATCCAATTCTTTGTATGAAAGAACTGTTGGTTTCATCGCTGCGATGTGCATTGAAATTTGTTTAGCAAGTGCTTCGTCTCCACCTTCGATTACAGAGATAACACCGATACGTCCACCGTTGTGTTGGTATGCTCCGAAGTGTTGTGCATCTGTTTTTTCAATCAAAGCAAAGCGACGGAATGAGATTTTTTCTCCGATAGTTGCTGTTGCAGATACGTATGCAGCTTCAAGAGTTTCACCTGAAGGCATTGTCAAAGCAAGAGCTTCTTCGTTGTTAGCTGGTTTTCCTTCAACGATTGCTTTAGCTGTTGCGTTTACCAACTCAACAAATTGAGCGTTTTTCGCAACGAAGTCAGTTTCAGCATTTACTTCAACAACTGCTGCAATGTTACCGTCAACATAAACACCAGTCAAACCTTCTGCAGCAACACGGTCAGCTTTCTTAGCTGCCTTAGCCATACCTTTTTCACGAAGCAATTCAATCGCTTTTTCGATGTCACCGTCTGTTTCTACAAGCGCTTTTTTAGCGTCCATAACACCGGCACCAGATTTTTCACGCAACTCTTTTACAAGTTTAGCTGTAATTTCTGCCATTTTGATTCTCCTATATTTTTTAAAAATAGGAGAGCCGGGCTAAGCCCCGCCCTCCTAGGTAATTACTATTTATATAAATTAAGCGTTGTCGCCTTCTACAACTTCAACGATTTCTTCAATTGAATCTGCTTGAGTTTCTGAAGCTGCAAATTCTGCTTCAACTGCTACTGCATCCTCACCTTGACGTCCTTCGATGATAGCGTCAGCCAATTTAGCTGTGATCAATTTAACAGCACGAATAGCGTCATCGTTAGCTGGGATGATTACATCAATATCATCTGGATCAGTATTTGTGTCAACCATCGCTACAACTGGGATTCCCAATTTTTTAGCTTCTTTAACAGCGATTTGCTCTTTATGTGGGTCAACTACGTACATCACATCTGGGATACGAGGCATATCTTCGATACCACCCAAGAATTTTTCAAGACGCGCACGTTGTTTGTTAAGAAGTGCAACTTCTTTCTTAGGAAGAACTTCGAAAGTTCCATCTTCTTCCATACGTTTGATTTCTTTCAAACGAGCGATACGTTTTTGGATTGTTCCCCAGTTTGTAAGAGTTCCACCCAACCAACGGTGGTTGATGAAGTATTGACCTGAACGTACTGCTTCTTCAGCAACTGCATCAGCTGCTTGTTTCTTAGTACCAACGAACAATACAACTGCATCGTTAGCTGCTGCATCACGCATGAAGTCGTATGCTTGGTCAGCATATTTTACAGTTTGTTGCAAGTCGATAACGTGGATTCCGTTACGTTCAGTAAAGATGTACTTAGCCATCTTAGGGTTCCAGCGACGAGTTTGGTGACCAAAGTGTACACCAGCCTCAAGAAGTTGTTTCATTGAAATTACTGCCATGAGTATTTCTCCTTTTTGTTTTTTTCCTCTTCTTGACTTCAACTCGCAAAACGACCCAAGGGCAACTGCTTCACAATTCATCAAGAATGAGTATTATCGTTCATACGACAATTTTTATTCTACCATACTTTTTCGATATTTTCAAGCTATTTTGATGGGATTTTTAATAGTTATTGTCTCTGGTAAAATCTGAAAAGAGGGCTCTATTCGAGTCCCTCTATAATTAGTCTGCATAAATATATGTTACAAAACCTTCAGAAGTCGTTGTTGGATTGAACCATCCACGGTGATTTCCAATTGTACGATTCCCAGCATAATTTGATTCTGATACTTGGATACGTGTTGTTGATTCAACAGCTGTAACAACCGCTACGTGACCATATCCACCATCGTTCCAACATGCAATTGCTCCAACTTGAGGTGTTGAACCTGTACGGAAACCTGCTGCTGCTGCACTTGTGGCCCACTGTGCTCCATTACCCCAATAGTCTCCAGCCCAAGGTGCTAATGTTTTAACTCCCCATGTACATTCACCAATTGGATAAGTTGAGGCATTTGTGTTATATGTTGGACGTACTTTAGCCTGAACAGGTGCTACTGCAGATTCAGATACTGCTTGTACCTGTGCTGTTAGGTTTGTATTACCTGAAGCAAGTACTGACTGTTGTTGGCTAGCTTGTTTTTCTTTATAAGCTGCTTCTGCTGCCGCAGCTGCACGAGCCTCTGCCTCAGCTGCTGCTTTTTGCTCTAATAGACTTGCTTTTTCCCCTTCAGCTGTCGCTTTCTCAGCAGCAAGACTCAATTCAGCAGCCTTTAGTTCTGCCTGTTTCGTAGTCAATGCTTGAGCATCATCAGCTAATTTTTGTTGATTAGCAATTACAGTATTGATAGCATCATTATTTGCTACTTGTTTTTCAGAAATAGCTTTTTTATCTGCCTTTTGTTGTTCTAACATTTTGTTGTTCGCAGATACGATTTCACTCATTGCAGTAACACGTGAAATAGCTTCTGTAATTGATTTTGAGTTTACAATGGTATTGATATAGCTAGTTGCAGCTCCATTTGTTTGAGCACTACGAGCTTGTTTTTCCAAAGATTGGTTACGAGAAACAATGTTTTTGGAAAGTTCTGTAATCTCACCCTCGAGTTTCTTAGATTCTGCTTGTAATCTATCATTTTCAGATTGCAAGTTAGATTGCTCTGCTTGAATCGCAGATACTTGCTCCTGAATTTGATCAACTTGTTTTTGTGCTTCTTCTTGTTGTGCTGTTAAATTACTAATTTTATTATCTTGAGCAGCAATTTTGTCATCAGTCGTTTCTGCATAGGTAGTCGTCAATACTGCTGCCTGGGAAACCATTACTGTACTTAATAAAAGCGAGGCTAAGATTTTTTTCTTCATGGCTAATAAATACTCCTTCTGTTTAAGACAATACTAGTATACCAAAAAAAATTCCAATAAACATTACGCCTTTGTTACATTTATATGTCGTTCTTATAGATAATATTTTTCAAAAATAAATTGAAAAACAGTAATCCATAAAAAATTTAAAATCATCGTCGGTACCAAGCTATAGACTATAAAAATCGACATGCTATCTACTGTCAACCCTACCATAAAAGCCAAAAGATAACTACCCATTTCAAACAGGAATGTCAGCACAATCATAGCTAGCATTCTTGTCCAACGATTCAACAAAATAACACTATTCAATTTATGAAGAAAGGCTCCCAATAAGATAAATAAGAGAGTTGCAATCCCTATTAGATGGAAAAAGTAAACATCATAAACCAAGCCTATAACAAAACAATAGACTAGATAGAGATACTCTGATACTTCTATCGTCCCAAATAAGAGAAATAGAAACAGAAAATGACTAGCCAAATGTACATGGGGGAAAAATGAGCCTAGAAGCTGGCTAATATGGGCGTCAATTAGAACAAAGAAAGGGAGCAATAAAAATACTCCAACCTGCTTCAACTGTCTCATTATGAATTCCCCACTAATTCTATCACATCCACATTATGAGTATCTGCACTCAATTTAACAGTTACTTCTCGTGTCAAATAGTCTGTACTATGCGTTGTGGCAACCACTTCACCAACAGGAATATCCGCAACATTAAAGTTTCCTAATCCACCCGTTGTCACCTTATCGCCTGAACTAATATCGCTATTACTATTTAATTGGCTAATTTTAAGAACTTCATTTTCCTTGTCGTAGCCAACAATAATGCCATAAATTGTGGTAGTGCCGTGTTGAATTTTAACAGAAATCTTATCAGCATTTTCCGTATTTGTCAGAAGGTTGACCATAGTGGAGTTGTCCTCCACTTTTGAAACACTCCCAATCAAGCCACCATTTGCAATAGCTAACATGTTCTCAGAAGCCCCTTTTGATCTACCTGCATCCAAGGTCAACTCCTGCTTCCAAGATACCGGAGAACGCATAATAACATCTGCTGCCAAAGTCTTTGTGGCTTGCAATTTAGACTTCATATCAAGCAATTGACGCAGTTGTTCATTTTCCGTCTTTAAACTTTCCGCCTCATTTGATTTGACTTCTAACTGGTAAAGCTGTTTCTTCAAACTTTCATTTTCATTATATGCTCGTGTCAAATGAGCCAAATCTGATTTGACAGAATCAAACCACCGAAAAGGTTTTTGCACAACCCTATCAACCAATGAGATTCCATCTCCTAATTTTGTCACAATTGTACTTGAATAAGTCGTCGCTAAGAGAGCTGAGACAAGCAGAACAGTGACAAAAACAATAATGACATATTTTGATTTTTTAAAACGGTTCATATCCCTACCTTTATATCAAAAACTGTTACAGTAACTTTTAATCAATTCTTTAAATGCTACTAAGATTTTAAGAAAAATAAGCAACAACCAAGTACGAGAATAACAAGAATAGTCAGCGTATCCTTTCGAGTCCATTCCAATTGTCGGTATTGACTTCTGCCTTTTCCACCCTGATAACCACGCGCTTCCATAGCGATAGCTAAAGAATCTGCACGTTTTAAACTTGTTGCAAAAAGAGGAATCAAAATGGGAATCATCGCCTTCACCTTTTGAACGATGCTTCCTTCTCCAAAATCAACTCCACGAGCTTTCTGTGCATTCATAATCCGCGTCGTATCATCCATCAAGGTTGGGACAAAACGTAGACTCATGGACAGCATCAATCCAATTTCATGAACTGGAACTTTCACACGCTTTAAAGGCGCTAACAAAGCTTCAACAGCTGATGCCAAACTTAAGGGCATGGTCGTTAAGGTTAACAAAGTTGAAAAGAAAATAATCAATACGAAGCGACAAAAAATAATCCCAGCTTGTTGCAAAGCATAATCCGTGATTCTCACAAACGAAAACTCAAATAAAACATTCCCATTAGAAATGAAAAATAGTTGAAAAATAGTTGTGAAGGCAATCAAGAAAAACATAGACTTCAAGCCCTGAATAAAAAATGAAAGAGATACTCCTGACAAGGCAATAAAGATCCCTGTCGCTATAAAAAGAATTAAATTTGTCAAGGGGTTATTAGCCCAAAAAACGATTAAAATCAGTAACATCATAGCAAGCAATTTGCTACGTGGATCCAATCGGTGAACAATCGAATCCCCTGGGATATAACGCCCCAAAATCATACTATCCATTTAGCGACTCCTTGAACTCCTCTATCTTAATCGGTAATCGTTTAAATGACACGCCTCTATCAGCCAATCGTTTACAAAAGGCCGTAATTTTAGGTACTCCCAACTGCACTTCTTCCATAAAGACAACATCTTGAAAGACATCACTTGGCTTACCACCCTTAACTAGACGTCCCTTTTCCATCACATAGACTTGATTCGCATGTTCAGCAACATCATCCATCAAATGTGTTACCAAGACGATGGTCATCCCTGACTGGTGGAGTTTTCTGAACAGGGTCATCAACTCTTTTCTCCCTAGAGGATCTAGACCAGCTGTTGGCTCATCTAAGACTAATATAGCTGGTTCCATGGCAAGTATGCCTGCAATGGCGACACGTCTCATTTGTCCACCAGACAACTCAAACGGACTACGATTAAAAAGTGATTCATCAATTCCAACCAAAGCCAGTTTCTCACGCGCAATCTGCTCCGCATCTTCCTCAGAAACTCCAAAATTTTGCGGTCCAAAAGCAACGTCTTTCAAAACCGTTTCTTCAAAAATCTGATTTTCAGCAAACTGAAATACCAAGCCAACCTGTTTTCTAATTTGACGAATATCTTTATTTTTAGAAGTCGAGGTGATTAAGGTATCAAAAACCCTCACACTCCCTTGACTTGGCACCAATAAACCATTTAAGAGTTGTAAAATAGTTGATTTACCACTACCTGTGTGCCCAATTAAAACCGTATAAGAACCATCTTCAATCGTCAAAGAAACATCCGACAAAGCTGTTGAAGCTAAGGGAGTCCCTTCTTGATATGTAAAACTCACATTTTCTAGAGCAATTCCCATAATTTATCCTCTAGCTCACTTTCTGTCAAATAATTTTCAGGTAAATCATAGCCATTCTGGCTCAAAGAATATTTTACTTGATTGGCAAAAGGATCGTCTAATCCAATTTGATCTAAATCATTTCGAGAGAAAAGTTCTCTTGGGCTACTAGTTGATTCAATTTCCCCTTTTTTCATGACCAATACGCGGTCACTCATGGCAACTTCTTCCAAATCATGGGTAATAGAAATGACCGTCATATCATAGTCTTTCCGAATTCCCTGTACTGTCTCAATCAGTTCTCTACGCCCCTCAGGGTCCAACATACTCGTTGCTTCATCTAAGATTAAAATAGCTGGTCTTAGGGCTACAACACCTGCAATGGCCACACGTTGTTTTTGGCCACCTGATAGACGCGCCGGCTCTCTCTTTTTAAAGTCCAACATGCCAACCAAATCTAGAGCTTCCTCCACTCTCTTTTTCATTTCTTGACGAGAAAGACCCTGATTTTCCAAACCAAAGGCTACATCATCTTCAACAGTCGCTCCAACAAATTGATTGTCTGGATTTTGAAAAACCATACCGATTTGACGACGTATTTTCCAAACATTTTCCTCAGTCAACCGTTGACCATCTATTACAATCTCTCCAGATTCTGCTTCCAGTAAGCCATCAATTAATCGAACCGTCGTTGATTTACCACTACCATTATGCCCTACAATCGAAAGCCATTCTCCACGTTTCACGTGAAACGTAATATCCTTCACATCATAGTATTCTTGACTTTCCTTATAACGAAAAGAAAGATTTTTTACATCAATTATTGATTTCATTTCGAACCAAATGTCCCTTTAAATACATAGGCACTACCCTTGAAATAATCATAGCCAGAGTAGATAGTGAAAAACAAGGCCACATAAAGTAGAACTTGACCAAGCAAAGTCCAATGTAATAGCAAGAAAATAATGGCAAACATCTGACTAAAAGTTTTAATTTTTCCAGGCATTGCTGCTGCTAAAACTGTTCCACCAGTTTCAACCAATAAAAGCCTTAAACCTGTCACAGCCAACTCACGACAGATGATCACTGCAACAATCCAAGCTGGAGCCATACCTAACTCAATCAGCATAATAAAAGCCGACATAACTAGTAACTTATCCGCCATAGGATCTGCAAATTTACCAAAATTACTGACCACATTCCATTTACGAGCTAAATATCCATCTAAATAATCTGTAATACTAGCAATAGCAAAGATAATAGCTGCCACTATATGACTCTCTATCGAATTTCCTATCGTTAAAATAAAGATAAAAATAGGTATAAAGAGAATTCGACCTATTGTTAAGAGATTGGGAATTTGTTCTTTTTTCATTCGTTTTTCCTTAATTTTTAGTAAAGGTTACAGTGATTTGTCCAGTCTGCGCTGTTAACTTCGATAAATCAACAGTCTGATTATCTACTGTCAAAGCAACACCTTTTACAACACCTAAGGTAATGGTTACAGGACTTTTAGTTGCAACTGTTGCTTCTGCACTTTTATTATCCGGTGATAAGGTTACACCGCCCTCAAGTTCGCTTTCTGAAACGCTGACCCAACTTGTAACATCTGAAACTGCCAATTGAAATTTAACTGTTTCCTTACTTGTCTTATAAGCGATTTCTACATGATTTCCTTCGCCTGATACACTTATAGCTGATTCTATACTAGAAGAACTGCTAGATGAACTACTACTTGATGAGTGAGGAACAGAGCTAGTTGAACTTATTGAACTTGTTGATTGAACCACACTGTAATTAGAAAGAGAAGGCCCCTCTGGTTGAGTTTGAATATAGTTCCAAACATAATAGGTCACAAAAATTAAAATCGATAAAGCAAAAAGGATAAAATAAAATAAAGGTAAAAAGGATGTTTTTTTCTTCTTTTTCTTACTTGAACGTCTACGACCTGTCAACTCATCTTCATCAACATCTACTTCCTCATAAGTAATCATACTCCCAGAATCATAAGCATCCAAAACAATTTGATCATCTAACTCAACAGCCCATGCATATTTTTTCAAGAAAGAACGCGTGTAAAAAGGACTTGGAAGTTGATCGAAATCGTCTGCTTCCATTGCTTCCAACATATCTAACTGGATTTCTGTTTTTTTCTGCAATTCATCTAAACTCAATCCCTGATTGATTCTAGCTAATCGTAAAACCTCACCAATTGTTTTTTTCCTCATACTTGTCATCCCTTCTTTCTAGTGTCTATTATGATAGGTTACTACGATGAGAATATTGTAAAATCAACTATGTCACCATCATCTATTAAATGATGTCCAGCATCAAGTACATCCTCTAAAGTAATTCCCTGTAAAATTTTCGGCAAATCAAAAATTGTCTCACCATGTTCAAAAGCATCATATTGCGTTGCAATAAATTCAAGAGAGTTCATGCTACTGAAAAATTCTCCAAACATCTCTCTTTTGATAATATCTAAATGATCCTCTGTAATATCTAAATCCTTTGTAAAATTACGAATGGCCTTCCTAAATTGATGAGATAAAGCAACTGGCTCTTTCGTATCCATTGTCAACATAACAAAATGAAAGCGACTTGTTACTTCAATTTCCAGAGATAGAGAAGTATCTATTTTACCTGATTCATATAACTTTTGAAAACGATCCGAAGTCCAACCAAACATCATTGCAAACAATAATTTTAATAAAATATGATGTCGATAGCAATCGGCCTCAGCAACTTCTCGCTTACCTCTAACTCCAATCGCTAGTTTGGGAGAAGATACTTCCATTCTCATACTGTCTGTTTGCTTTACAGCCTGTAAAACAAATTTTTCTCTTACTACTTCCTGAACATCTAAGTCTTTCAGTTCTTTTCTTTCAAAGTAACCCTGAACTAGCTCTACATCAAAATCACCAACTAAAAACAGAGACATGTTTACAGGTTTGTAAAATCTTGTAAAATTTTCTTGCAAATTAGTTAGATTGATTTGGGAAATGGACTCCTCACTTCCAACTATATCCGTTGCTAAAGGTGTACCAGGATACAAATTCGCTAAAGTTGAAAAGAATAAACACGAATCTGGATCATCTTGATACATTTCTCGTTCTTGCTGGATAATATCCTGCTCTCTCAAAATGGAAGCTTCAGTAAAGTGTGCTGATGTTACCAATTCATCAAGTAAATCTAAATTTTCTAAAAAATGATCCGTTGCTGAAAAAAGATAACTTGTTTTTGTAAAGCTTGTAAAGGCATTACTATCTGCACCTAGACTCGTAAAAGCAGACATCAAATCACTAGAATCTTCTCTCTCAAATAATTTATGTTCAAGAAAATGAGCAATTCCCGCAGGATATTCTTTTACATCTCCGTCAACTTCTGTGACAAGCGTATCTACCGAACCAAATTGTACAGTTACACTCCCGTAAACCTCTTTAAATTCCTTTTTAGGCAAAAGAGCAACTGTCAATCCGTTGGCCAAACGAGTTCGATAAACCATTTCTTTTACAGCTGGATAGTATTTTTCTTCAAAAGCAACCTTTGTCATTCTATTCCTTCCATAAAGTAAATCGCTTGTAGTTTCACATTATTAGCTGCTCTACAAATATCATCTTTATCAACTTGCTCGAGTTTTGTAATCCAACTTTTAAAGTCTGCTGAAGATTTTCCAAGTAAGGTATTTTGATAAGCACGTTCAATCAATGAACCTTGATTATCTTGAGAAAGTAACAAAGACCGACGAATCATTTCCTTGGTCTGCTCTAACTCAAGCTCTGTAAAATAACCTTTTTTTAAATCAAGCAGTTGATTATTCATCATTTTACGAGCCTGATTCCGATTTTCTCGATCAATACCAGCATACATCCTCAAAAATCCACTAAATAAATCAAGCTGACTTGAAATAGTATAAGCAAATCCAGCATTTTCACGGACATTTGTAAAGAGCTTAGAGTGAGCAAATCCACCAAGTAAACCATTCATTACAATCATGGGTAAATGTTGCTCATCACCATATTTAGAACGGTAATGATAACCTAATTCCAAAATAGATTGTCCCACATTTTTCCGAACCATACCTTCCTGAAGGATATTAGAATAAGGTTGACAATACTGAACCTTCACATCTCCTTTTCGACCTTTAAAGCCAAATGATTCTAATACATTTTGAATTTCAACCTCATTAAAATCACCTAGGAAAAAGAAATCTATTCGATCATTGGCTAAAAATTCTTGGAAACAAGAATAAGAACTTTGTGGAGTTTCAGCTAAAATACGATTTCGTAAATCACTATATTCCAATTGAAGACGTTCATCATGAAAAAACAATTTATCCAATTCTTTATGTGCAAAATAAAAAGAATCATCCATATCAGCTGCTAAACTTGCTAGCAATTGTTTTTTCTCAATTTCAAATAAGGCCGGATCAAACCCATTATCAACTACTACGGGTGAAAAAAGAGTTTCTTTTACAAGTTCCAAAATCTGAGAAGTTAGCACGTTTTTCCTACTTAAAAACTCATCACGAACATAGGTAAATGTCAATTCTATAATGTGGCTTTGCCCTCTTCTGAAACAATTGGTTGACATATCTGTACCGTATAGACTGGCCAAGTGTCTCCTCAAATCTTGAGAAGTGGGGTACATCTGATTAGCAGTCTCTAGTATACTTGCACTCAACATGTGACCTGCAATCGTATCAAGGGATAATGGAGCGGTAAAACGCACGGTAATTTTGTTTGTTTTAAACTTTTTTGATTGGATAAAATGTGTTGAAATTCCATGCACTAACTCCATGATTTACCTCCTTATATACAGACTTCTATTATATCACGAAAACCTGAAATTTTCTTGTTCCCTGTAACACTTTTGAAATAAAAATCGCTTACATTTCTCACTGTCTCTCTCACTATTTTTAGGAAAATATGGTATAATACCAAAGATTGAGGTGAATTATGGAATACAAATTATTTGAAGAATTTATTACCCTCCAAGCACTACTCAAAGAACTTGGAATTACACATAGCGGAGGAGCTATTAAATCATTTCTCTCTGAACATTCTGTTTACTTTAATAGGGAATTAGAGAGTCGTCGTGGAAAAAAACTTCGTATTGGCGATAAAGTTGACATCCCTGACATGAACATTGACATCTTGTTGACACAACCTACTTCTGAAGAACAAGATGAATACCAAGCTGATAAAGTTGAAAAAGAACGGATCGCTAAACTTGTCAAAAAGATGAATAAGGGAGTTAAAAAAGACAAATCGAAACCTGCTTCATCACCTAAAAGCCAACAAGCTCCACGATTCCCTGGTAGATAATCATGTGGCTACAACATCTATCTCTCAAGACTTTTCGTAATTACAAAGAAACGAAAATAGACTTTAATCCTAAATTGAATGTCTTTTTGGGACGTAATGCACAAGGAAAAACAAACATGTTAGAGGCTATCTATTTTTTAGCCTTAACGCGTAGTCATCGAACTCGAACAGATAAAAATCTCATTCATTTTGATGAGGAACAACTTCATCTTTCAGGTCTCGTTCAGAAAAAAACTGGATCCATTCCCCTAGAAATCGAACTAACACAAAAAGGCCGTGTAACAAAAGTTAATCACTTAAAACAGGCACGCCTTTCAGATTATGTAGGACACATGAATGTTGTCTTATTTGCTCCTGAAGATTTACAACTAATTAAAGGAGCACCTTCGATTCGACGAAAATTCATTGATATGGAACTTGGGCAAATTAAGCCAATCTACTTATCTGACTTAACCAATTATAACCACATCCTAAAGCAAAGAAACACTTACCTAAAATCAGCTCAAAAAATAGATGAAACATTCCTTTCTGTGTTAGATGATCAGCTAGTTGATTATGGATATCGTGTAATGAATCACCGCTTAGATTTCATAAAAAAACTAGAATCATTTGGGCGTAAGAAACATTTTGAACTCTCTAATCAGATCGAAGAGTTGTCAATATCCTATCAATCTTCTGTCAATATAACTGACAAACAAAACTTATCCGAATCTTTCAAAATTGCTTTAGAAAAAAGTAGATCCAGAGATTTATTTAAAAAGAATACTGGTGTCGGTCCTCATCGAGATGACATTTCTTTTTATATAAATGGGATGGATGCTAGTTTCGGAAGCCAAGGTCAACATCGTAGTCTCGTCCTCTCTATAAAATTAGCAGAAATCGAATTAATGGAAAGCATTACCACAGAATCTCCGATATTACTGCTTGACGATGTGATGAGTGAACTTGACAACACTAGACAGTTAAAATTATTAGAAACGATTTCTCAATCAATCCAAACCTTTATCACAACAACAAGCTTAGACCATCTTCAAAATCTGCCAGAAAATCTAAGTATCTTCACTATTCAGAATGGTAAAGCTGCTGTAAATGGAAATTGACAACATTGTAAAAGAACTCCTGTTTTCACTGGAGTTCTTTTCATTGTTTTTTACATAGAATAATTTGGTGCCTCATTAGTAATTTGCACATCATGAGGATGGCTTTCTTTCAAACCAGCACCAGACATTTCAATAAATTGAGCATTATCGTGTAGTTCTTTAAGGTTAGCTGCACCACAGTAACCCATACCAGAGCGAATACCACCAATCATTTGGAAAACAATATCAGCTGCAGCACCTTTATAAGCAACACGACCTTCAATTCCTTCTGGAACGAGCTTGTTTGCTTCATTGACAGAACCTTGGAAATAACGGTCGCTTGAACCTTTCTTCATAGCAGCAATTGATCCCATACCACGGTAAGTCTTAAACTTACGTCCTTGGAAGATTTCAGTTTCGCCTGGAGCTTCATCAGTTCCAGCAAACATTGATCCAAGCATAACTGCATTTCCACCTGCAGCAAGGGCTTTTACAATATCTCCAGAATACTTGATTCCACCGTCAGCAATAATCGTTTTTCCATATTCACGCGCAACAGCTGCAGCATCGTAGATAGCTGTTACTTGCGGAACACCAACACCAGCAATCACACGAGTAGTACAGATAGAACCTGGTCCAATCCCAACCTTGACAACATCTACACCTGCTTCGTAAAGGGCACGTGCACCTTCAGCAGTTGCAATATTTCCAGCAATCAAAGTACGATCTGGGAAGTGAGCACGAATCTCAGCAATTTTACGCAAGACACCTGCAGAATGACCATGTGCAGTATCAATAACAATCGCATCCGCTCCTGCTTCAAAAAGAGCCTCTGCACGTTCAAATGTATCTGAAGTAACACCTACTGCACCTGCAACTAGTAGACGACCAAACTCATCTTTAGCAGCATTTGGAAACTCAATAACTTTTTCAATATCTTTGATAGTAATCAAACCAGAAAGACGACCTTCTTCATCTACCAACGGAAGCTTTTCAATACGGTGTTCTTGAAGAATGCTCTCAGCTATTGCAAGATCTGTACCCACAGGAGCAGTCACAAGATTTTCACTAGTCATATGGTTTGAAATTGGTTGGTTATAATCTGAAATAAAACGAAGATCTCGGTTTGTCAAAATACCAACCAATTTACGATTTTCAAGTGTTTCAACAACTGGAACACCACTGATGCGGTAACGTCCCATAAGCTCATCTGCTTCAGCAATTGTATGTTCAGGCGTCAAGAAGAACGGATCAATAATAACTCCATTTTCAGAACGTTTTACCTTACGAACCTCGTCTGCTTGTTGAGCAATTGACATGTTTTTATGGATAACTCCGAGACCGCCTGCACGAGCAATAGCAATGGCCATTTGACTCTCTGTAACTGTGTCCATGGCAGCGGTAATAATTGGGATATTTAAAGTCAGATTATCTGCCAATTTAGTTGTTAAATCTGCATCGTTAGGCAACACATGACTTTCAGCTGGAATAAGCAATACATCATCAAAGGTAAAACCTTTTTTCAAAAATTTAGTGTCCCAATTAGACATTCGAAGTTTCCTCTTTTCTTTCTTTTTGAGCTTGACTCTTTTTATATTGTATCTATCATACCATTCTATAAAAATTTGTCAAATGTTACAGGGGTAAATAAAAAACTATCTTTTCTTTGAGATAGAAATGATAGTTTCTTGTAAAATAAACTTAGTTAAAGTAATGAAGTCCCATTGCTCCTTTAACCTCAGATAGGGTTTGACCTGCAACTTCACGCGCTCTTTCACTACCTTTTTGAAGCATATTATAAACTTCTCCCATATCCTTAGCAAATTCGATACGGCGCTCACGAATAGGACCCAGTTCACGTTCTAATATTTCAAGTAGATAACGCTTGGTCTTCACATCACCAAGACCACCTCGTTGATAATGTTCTTTCATGTCAGCAATTTCTTGAGCATCTTCTGGACGACCAAAAACATCTAGATAATGGAAAACCATATTTCCCTCAATCTTACCTGAATCTTCCACTCGAATATGATCTGGATCTGTATACATACTCATTACTTTTTTACGCAAAGTATCCGCATCATCAGCTAAATAAATACCATTATTAAGGGATTTAGACATTTTAGCATTTCCATCTAAACCAGGTAAACGACCCGCTCTCTCATTTTCTGGATAAATACCTTCCGGTTCTACCAAGACATCACAGTTATATGCATTGTTAAAAGAACGAACAATTTCACGAGTTTGCTCAATCATTGGTTTCTGATCTGTCCCAACAGGAACATAATTAGCCTTGAAAGCTGTGATATCAGCTGCTTGAGCGATTGGATAGACCAAGAATCCTGTCGGAATGCTTTCTCCAAATCCTTTCTGAGAAATCTCTGTCTTGACTGTTGGATTTCGCTCCAAACGTGCTAACGAAACTAGATTCATATAATACATAGACAACTCAGCCAACTCTGGAATCTGGCTTTGAATAAAAATAGTTGACTTATTTGGATTCAATCCAACTGCAAGATAATCCAAAGCCACATTTCCGATAGACTCTACAATGGTTTGAGGATCTTTGGCATGATCTGTCAAGGCTTGTTGGTCAGCCAAGAACACAAACATATCATACTTATCCTCTTCCTGTAATAATACTCGATTTTTGAGACTTCCAACATAATGTCCAATATGCAATTTTCCTGTTGGACGGTCTCCTGTTAAAATAATGGGTTTAGTCATTTTGTTCTCCTTCGATATAGTCCCTTCAATTATAGCATTTTTTTAATGAAATAACCGTAATTTATCAAAATAAATCAGCCTTGCTTTTCACAGATTTGTGTAAAGGATACTGTAAATATAATTTACACAAAATTGACAAATAAAAATTTGAATATTTCTGTATTTTCTAGTAGAATAAATATATTACACATATAGGAGAAAAATATTGCTTACAGTATCTGATGTTTCACTACGTTTTAGTGATCGCAAACTTTTTGATGATGTCAATATCAAATTTACAGAAGGAAATACTTACGGATTAATCGGTGCTAATGGTGCCGGAAAATCAACCTTTTTAAAAATTTTAGCTGGAGATATCGAACCTACTACTGGTCACATCTCTCTTGGTCCAGATGAACGTCTCTCTGTTCTTCGTCAAAATCACTTTGACTACGAAGATGAACGTGCCATTGATGTCGTTATCATGGGAAATGAAAAACTTTATAGCATCATGAAAGAGAAAGATGCTATCTACATGAAGGAAGATTTCTCAGACGAGGACGGGGTTCGTGCTGCCGAACTCGAAGGAGAGTTTGCCGAACTTGGAGGTTGGGAAGCAGAGAGTGAAGCCTCTCAACTCCTTCAAAACCTAAACATTCCAGAAGAATTACACTACCAAAACATGAGCGAATTGGCCAACGGTGAAAAAGTAAAGGTTCTCCTCGCCAAAGCACTTTTTGGTAAACCAGATGTTCTTCTCTTGGACGAGCCTACTAACGGTTTGGATATCCAATCGATTACTTGGTTAGAAGACTTCTTAATTGACTTTGATAACACAGTTATCGTAGTATCCCACGACCGTCACTTCTTAAACAAAGTTTGTACTCACATGGCCGACCTTGACTTTGGAAAAATCAAACTCTATGTCGGAAACTACGACTTCTGGAAGGAATCTTCTGAGCTTGCTGCTAAATTGCTAGCAGACCGTAATGCTAAAGCAGAAGAAAAAATTAAACAATTACAAGAATTTGTTGCTCGTTTCTCTGCCAATGCTTCTAAGTCAAGGCAGGCAACATCACGTAAGAAAATGCTTGATAAGATTGAGCTAGAAGAGATTGTGCCATCTAGTCGTAAATATCCATTTATCAACTTTAAAGCGGAACGTGAGATTGGTAATGATCTCTTGACAGTAGAAAATCTAACTGTAAAGATTGATGGTGAAACTATCTTGGATAATATTAGTTTCATCTTGCGTCCAGATGATAAGACAGCACTTATTGGACAAAATGATATTCAAACGACTGCATTAATTCGTGCAATCATGGGGGACATTGACTATGAAGGAACTGTCAAGTGGGGAGTAACTACTAGCCGTTCTTACTTGCCAAAAGATAACTCGGCAGATTTTGCAGGAGGAGAGTCAATCCTTGACTGGTTGCGTCAATTCGCAAGTAAAGAAGAAGATGACAATACTTTCCTACGTGGCTTCCTCGGCCGTATGCTCTTCTCTGGAGATGAAGTTAACAAACCTGTAAATGTCTTGTCAGGGGGAGAAAAAGTGCGTGTCATGCTTTCAAAACTCATGCTCTTGAAATCAAATGTCCTTGTACTTGATGATCCAACCAATCACTTGGACTTGGAATCTATCTCAAGCTTAAACGACGGATTGAAAAACTTTAAAGAATCAATCATCTTTGCCAGCCATGACCACGAGTTTATTCAAACTCTAGCTAACCATATCATTGTCTTGTCAAAAAATGGCGTCATCGATCGTATCGATGAAACTTATGATGAATTCCTAGAAAATGCAGAAGTACAAGCAAAAGTTAAAGAACTTTGGAAAGACTAAATAAAACTTCAAAACTCAGTTGGGTTAACCAGCTGGGTTTTCTAACATTTTATGAAGTAACATGAAATTATTTTTTAAAACATATTGGATCTATTTTGTTTCTTTCATCATTCCCGTAATCATTATGATAGGAGTATATCTATCTCAAGGTATCTACTGGAATAGCGATACATCTCCACTATTAGGAGATGGGTTTCATCAATACGTTATTTTTGATGTAGCTTTACGAAATATCCTACATGGAAATGATAGTCTGTTTTATACCTTTACAAGTGGCCTCGGATTAAATTTCTATGCCCTATCTAGTTATTACTTGGGAAGTTTCCTTTCACCTCTAGTTTACTTTTTTGATCTAACGAATATGCCAGATGCTGTCTATCTGACAACTCTCTTAAAATTTGGATTGATTGGACTGTCAACTTACTTTAGTTTAAATAAATTATTTCAATCGATTCCTAATCCTTTAAAACTAGCTTTATCTACTTCCTATGCTCTGATGAGCTTTACCGTTAGTCAGTTAGAGATAAAAACCTGGCTAGATGTTTTTATCTTGATTCCTTTAATTATAACTGGTTTACACCTACTTATAACTGAAAAGAAATCCTCATTATACTTTACAAGTCTGTCAATCTTATTTGTCCAAAACTATTATTTTGGCTATATGACAGCATTGTTTCTTATTTTCTGGTGTCTCTGTCAAATTTCTTGGGACTTTAAAACCCGCAAATCATCTGTTCTTGATTTTGTTGTCACCTCCTTTTTAGCTGGTATGGCTAGTTTAATTATGACTCTTCCCACTCTATTTGATTTACGGACACATGGGGAAAAATTGACTGAAGTTACAAAGTTTCAAACTGAAAGTAGCTGGTATCTTGATCTCTTTGCTAAGCAATTCATTGGTTCCTTTGACACAACAAAGTATGGAGCCATCCCAATGATTTTTGTTGGACTACTTCCCTTTATTTTAACTATTTTATTTTTTACCCTGAAATCTATTAAGTTTCACGTGAAACTTATCTATGCAATCTTCTTTGCATTTCTAATTGCAAGCTTTTATATTGAAGCTCTTGATTTATTTTGGCAAGGCATGCATACTCCAAACATGTTTTTACATCGCTATGCTTGGATTTTCTCTACCTTGTTAATTTACACAGCAGCGGAAGTCTTAAATCGTCTGAAAGAAATTAAAATCTGGAATTTTTTAGTTTCGCTTTTTCTTATAGTAACAGGATTTTTAGCTACCATCTATCTAAAATCACATTATTCTTTTTTAACAGATTTGAATATTCTGCTTACTCTTGAATTTTTGGTTGTCTATTCGCTTTTACTCCTTGCAGTTATCAAAAAGTTTATCTCTGTAAATCTATTTGCCATTCTAATCTCTTTATTTATAATGGTTGAAATGAGTTTAAATGCTTCATCTCAAATAGACGGAATTGCTAAAGAATGGGGTTTTGCTTCTCGAAGTTCATATAATCGAGATATCCCAGCTATGGAATCTTTCTCAACATATATTGGAAATCAATTTACTCGTAGTGAGAAACTAGAAACTCAAACAGGAAATGACAGTATGAAATTCAACTACAATGGAATCTCTCAATTTTCATCTGTTCGAAATCGTTCAGCAAGCTCTACTTTGGATAAACTGGGGTTTAAATCCTCTGGGACTAATCTCAATCTACGCTATGCAAATAATAGTATTTTGGCTGATAGTTTATTTGGCATCCAGTACAATATCTCAGAAAACCCTATTGATAAGTATGGTTTCCAAGATGTATATCAAAAAGATAATCTTACCCTATATGAAAATCAATACTCCCTTCCGATTGCATTTGCTAGTCAATCTGTTTACAATGATGTCAAGTTCAATGAACACACTTTGGATAATCAGGCCTCGTTTTTAAATCAACTTGCTAACGTCGATTTTGATTATTTTTCTCCAATCCCCTATGAAAAAACTGAAAATACTAATGATTTGACTAGTGTCACAAGTTCTTCAAATGAGGATGCAGCAATACAGTATCAAATTGAAGTGCCAGAAAACAGCCAAGTTTATCTTTCTTTCACAAACCTTCACTTTTCTAATGACAAACAAAAAAAGGTTGACATCCTTGTCAATGGAAAAAAGAAAACTTTTACAACTGATAATATCTTCTCCTTCTTTAATCTAGGCTATACAAAAGAGAAAAAAACTTTCAATATCAATGTTAGTTTCCCTGGAAATTCACAAGTATCATTTGAATCTCCTACCTTCTACCGTTTAGATACCAAAACATTCACCGAGGCAATTCAAAAAATTAAAGAACAACCTGTCACAGTATCAACTTCTAAAAACAAGGTCTTTGCTACATATGATGTTAAACAAGATACGTCCATTTTCTTCACCATTCCTTATGACAAAGGTTGGTCTGCCTACCAAGATGGTAAGAAAATAGAAATTAAACAAGCTCAAACTGGATTTATGAAAGTTGAGGTTCCCAAGGGGAAAGGAACTATTACACTCTCCTTCATTCCCAATGGTTTTATTACTGGAGCAATTTGTTCCTTTACTTCTCTCTTACTATTTGGAACCTATAATCACAGACGAAAGTCATCTAAGGCATAAAAAATCGACCAATTAATCGGTCGATTTTTTTAATCTTCTTCCATTTTCTTAGGTTGATAGGCTAGCATACCTAAACCAGTAAATAGAGATTGTTTGTCGTAATCCCGAAACTGAATAACTCATTGGTAACCAAGGACTAATAGTTCTAAAGAAATCATTTGTCAAGGCAAGTGGATAAGTACCGGCACTTGATGCTAACTGTAATAAAAGCAAAATAAGTGAGAAGAAAGCTCCTATACGGCTATTCCATGTTGTTAATGCGGTCACCATGGACATGAATACTAAACTTGTTAGGATAATGAGAATAAATGTTCTCATCTCATGATTAGCCGTTAGACCAATAAGATGAACTCCTCCATATACCAAAATTCCTGCCAAAACAGCTATAATACCATTTATTTCAGCCCGAGATTTCAGCCAAGCCCAACGACTCTCTGGATGACGTCCTGAAGGCAACTTCGCAAAGATCATATTCGTTGATATTGCTGCAACAAAGAGAGCAACTGATATCATATAAGGAGCCATTGCAATTCCATTTACAGGAACTTGGTCATTGTCAGTTTTGGATAGACTGAGAGGATTTGACAAAATCTCTGCATTTTTAGATTCTGTTGATGCTGACTTGAGTTGATCACTAGCATTACCTAATCCTTGTCCCAAAGAAGCAACTCCTATCTGTAAACCTTCCAATCCAGAAGTTAACTTTGTTCCACCTTCTGCTAGTTTCCCAGCTCCATCTGCCAATTTATTAGCTCCACTTTCTAATTGAAAAGCACCTGAAAGTAACTGACTGGATTTGTCAGCTAGTTGGCTAGAGCCTGACTGCAATTTATCAACTCCTGCTATCAATTCTTGACTCTTTTGATTCAATTGGTTAGAGCCAGTTGATAATTTTTCAATACCAGACACTAATTCTGGAGTTTTTTCAACTAATTGACCAACTCCTGCTGTCAATTTAGAAGATTTTTGTGTCAAAGTAGTTGAGCCTGAAACTAATTGGTCCAAACTACCTGTCAAAGAAGTAGAAGCAAGCGGTAATACTTGATTAGCTTAATTTTTTAATGTCGAAAGATTTGAAGATTGATTTTGTAAGTTTTCCAAACTTCCCTGTAAACCTTGTACTAAAGCTATTATTGACTGAGCCGATTGAATACTATCAGTCGAATTTTGAGATACAGAAGAACTTATCTCAGCTTGTTGCTCACTTGTCAATGATTGATAAGCTCCTGTCGATTGAATATTAGCTAATGTAGTCGCTTTATCAGACTGAGAACTTGCTAACATTTGATTAGAAAGAGATACTATACTTGATAAAACAGAATCTAATTGTTTTGTATCTCCAACATCAATATTTTGAATAGCTTGATTTAACTGATTCAGACCAGAGGATAATTGATTAATTTGATCTTTTTGCTCGGACGAAGCATCTAACTTGCTAGAAAGTTGTTGAATTCCTTCACTTAATTGCTCCACACCTATTCGAAGTGTAGCTGATTGATTGGATAACTGATTAGCACCTGTGGCAAGACTTCCCACTCCATTTGTATAGGCACTAACACCAGATGAGAATTGATTAAGACCAGTATTGAGCTGATAAACACCGCCAGTATAAGATTCTACACCAATATATAATTGATTAATTCCTCCTACTAATTCAGGACTTTTAGAAGATAATGGACCTAATCCGCTATCTAATTGACTCACTGCACCAGTATAGGTAACTAAACCACTATTAAAATTTCCTAAGCCAAGATGAAGTTGTTCAACACCAGAGACATAAGAGGATAATCCTTTAGTAAACTGCTCCGTTCCATTTGAAAATGTTAAACTTGAAGCTGCTAAAGAGTGTAGGTTAGTAGTTAATGTTTGACTTCCTGCCACTAACTGATTCGCTCCATCAGTTAATTTTTCACTACCAGAAGCTGCTTGACTCATCCCATCCTTTAAATCAATCATTTTGTTAAATAAGGCTTTAGTATAGGTCTCAGTTACATTTGTAGAAACATTCTGCTTCAATTGTGTCATCGCAGAATCGCTCATCTTGCTGGCAATAAAGCTATGACCACTTGAAGTCTGATAATCGATTTGCATTTGCTCTGGATGGTCCGTTAAAATAGAAGCTGCTTTTTCAGATAAATCACTTGGTAAAGTTACTACCATATAGTAATCGCCATTTTCTAAACACTTCTTACCTTCTTCTTCATCTACAAAATGAAAATCCAAGGTTTTATTTTCTTTTAAATTGGACACCATGTCTTTTCCTATTGCCATAGTATTACCATTATAGGAAGCCTCTTTATTATTATTGACAACTGCCACAGGTAAGTCAGACAATTGACCATATGGATTCCACATTGATGACAAAAATATGATATTGTACAGAGCTGGAATAAAAGAAATCCCGATCATGACAATAATAAAGGTTGGTTTTTTAAAAATTGCTTTCCATTCTTTAAACATATCTTCTCCTTTTTTAAACATATTGTCTAAAATTTTGATATAATAGATTATACATTAAAAAATCTAAATTACAAGATAAAAAATCCATTTTTAGACATATAGTCTAATTTGTTTACAAGGAGGAAATATGCAAGAAAGTAACAAACGCTTAAAAACAAAGCGAACTATTGAAAATGCTATGGTACAATTACTGATGGAACAACCATTTGATCAAATTTCTACTGTCAAGTTAGCAGAAAAAGCCGGAATTAGTCGTTCCAGCTTCTATACTCACTATAAGGATAAATATGATATGATTGAGCACTATCAAAGCAAGCTATTTCATACATTTGAATATATTTTTCAAAAACATGCTCATCACAAAAGAGACGCTATTTTAGAAGTATTTGAATATCTAGAGTCAGAACCGCTTCTGGCTGTCCTTCTTTCTGAAAACGGGACTAAAGAAATCCAAAATTTCTTACGAAATAAACTTCATATCATGCTCAGTACAGATTTACAAAAGCGATTTATGCAACTGAATCTTAATACCACTGAATTAGAATATAGTAGCATCTATCTAACTCACGCACTTTTTGGTGTCTGTCAAACTTGGATTGCACATGGAAAAAAAGAAAGTCCTCAAGAAATAACAGACTTCCTTATGAAGATGCTTGGTGATACAAATTGATACAAAAAGAGGAACACAGTTGTGTTCCCTTTTATCTATACTCCGCCAGTAGGACTCGAACCTACGACATCATGATTAACAGTCATGCGCTACTACCAACTGAGCTATGGCGGATAAAATAGTCCGTACGGGATTCGAACCCGTGTTACCGCCGTGAAAAGGCGGTGTCTTAACCCCTTGACCAACGGACCTTCTATCTGTAGCAGATATAACCATTATATCAATTTCTTGCTAATTGTCAATCACTTTTGAGATTTTTTCTCTAAAATATCTTTTAATTTTCTAATTTTTAATCTTGAAATAGGACAACGATGATCTTCATAGAAAACAATTTCTAGATTTTTTCGATCAATCTCTCTAATATTGCCTATATTTACCAAAAATGACTTATGAGGAGAATAAAATCGCTGAGTATGTTTGTCCTTTTCCTGAATATCTGTCATAGTACCGTAAAACTCTTTGGCAAAATTCTTACCAATAATACGTAATTTATGAGAGACTCCTGTCGTTTCAATATACAAAATATCATGGTAAGGGATTTTTAAATCATTTCCCTTGTAATTGTAGTCAAAATAATCCACCACATCTTCATTTTCAAGTAACATACTCTTCGTGTAAAAGATATTTTGCTCAATTCTCTTCTTAAACATCTCATCGTTGATATCCTTATCAACAAAATCTAGGGCTGATACCTGGTATTTATAGGTTAGAGTCGCAAACTCTGATCGACTGGTGATAAAGACGATAATAGCGTAAGGATTGTAATGACGAATGAGCTGAGCCACTTCAAATCCCTTTTTCTCAATTCCATGAATATCAATATCTAGGAAATAAAGCTGATTTACTTCATCGTTTTCAATGTATTCTTCAAATTCACGGACTTTTCCCGTTGTCTTGTATGATATTGGAATATTCGATTCTTTCGAAATTTCATCCAATATTCTCTCTAGTCTCACTTGATGTTCAATAACATCTTCTAAAATTAAAACTTTCATTCAAATTCCCTCTTACATCTAATGATTTGTCTAAATGTACTGCCTTCCATCTCTGTTTCTAAAATAATATTGTTGTACTTATCTAGTAGTTCCTTCACATTATTTAATCCGACTCCGCGATTTCTTCCCTTAGTGGAGAATCCTAAGGCAAATAGATTTCCTGAAGGAGTCATCGTCATTTTACATGAATTCTGAATCACAATCACTGTTTCAGTTTCCATCTTAATAACTGCTACTTCCATCTGCTTTTTATAACTATCAGCCGATCCTTCGACAGCATTGTTCAATAAAACACTCATAATACGAACCAAATCCAATAGTTCAATTGGGAGCTTGGTAATCGTATCTTTTACTTCCAGTGTAAACTCTACACCATTATTTCGAGCATAGACAATGGACTGAGCAACCAAACTTCGTAAAGCTGAATCTTCTATGTTGTTCAAATCAAAGTAAGTGTACTTATCTGAACGCAGTTTGTGATTAGCTTTGACCAAAACTTCATTGTAAACTCTGTCAATTTCTTGTAAATCACCACTGTCAATTGCCATCTGCATGCTGACAAGCATTCCAGCATAGTCATGTCGAAAACCACGGATTTCATTATACAGTCCGACAATTTCGTCTGTATAGTTTTGTAAATGTTTCTGTTCAAATTTCTTCTGCTTCAAAGCAATCTCTTTTTCCATTTGTTCTTTATGCGAATTCATTGCAAAGAAGGTCAAAAGTAACGAGATAAAAACAATAGATGACAAAATACTTCCAAAACTATTCAAATGTTTAACCGTACTTACCATATCTGAAACGAAAGATACAATATGGAGCAGTAGTAAGGCAAAAAATACTTTTTTCAAGAAAGGATAGAGGTAGTCTTTGTCAAAATAGGCTAGTTCCAAATGGAAATAATGAATGATTTTTAAGACAACAAAATAGGTCAACACCGTTACAACGAAAAAGAATGGGGCATGATATTGTGAAACAAAATTGTCTCCTGTTATAGAAGAGAAAGTTACGGACAGAAAGTTATGAGTGCTCTCATATAAAAGAGATAGTAGTAAACTTAGGAATAGTCCTCTATCCCTCTCATACTGTTTAATCCATCGAAAATAGGAATATAGGCCCAAAGGAAATAAAAATCTTTCAATCACTATTTCATCTAAATATAGAAGATAAAAGGAAAGTTCAAGTACTGCTTCTACTAGTAATGTATAGAGACCAAAAAAATATAGTTCCTTTGATTTTATTTGACCTTTACAAATTAAACGGTAACTGTGACTAATAATTAAAAAATGACCAATAACTGTCCCAAATCCAAATAAATTCATTACTCTTTCCCCTTATTTTATTACTTTTTTCTTGGGAAAATAAAATCACGGAGGATTTTTGGAAGTCTCATTTCCCCACCTTTAATCTTTTGCAAGTCTTTTTCCTTCAAGGCTACAAACTGTTCCAATTTAACTGTGTTTTTCATAATAAAATCTCCTAAAATGTTTTTTCTTGTAAGCTAACTTACAAAAACCATTATACAAAATGGAATTTCGTTTTAGATAAAATTCTCTCAACTGTCATTTTTTTCTCCCAAAGTGTACTTTTTTAAGAAAAAAGCCGGGAAAATTCCCAGCTTTGCTATTATATTGATCCCAGCAGGATTCGAACCTGCGACCGTTCGCTTAGAAGGCGAATGCTCTATCCAGCTGAGCTATGAGACCTAACACAATTATTCTACCAAAAATTCAATTAAAAGTCAATTTATTTATGATAGGGTGATCCCTGCTGAATCGTAAAAGCGCGATAGATTTGTTCAACAAGAACTAGTCTCATTAACTGATGGGGCAAGGTTAGGCGACCAAAACTGACAGAAAGATTGGCTCTATTTTTTACAGCTGATGACAATCCTAAACTTCCCCCAATAATAAAGGTAAGAGTAGAAAATCCTTTTATAGAAGCTTCTTCTAACTGCTTACTAAATTCTTCTGAAGAGAACATTTTCCCTTCAATAGCTAATGCAATAACAAAATCACGGTCAGCAACTTTTGATAAAATTCTCTGACCTTCTATTTCTAAAATCTTTTGATTTTCTGATTCACTGGCCTTATCTGGTGTTTTTTCATCTGATAACTCAATCATTTCAAACTTAGCAAATCTAGAAATTCGTTTTGAATACTCTGCGATACCATCTTTTAAATACTTTTCTTTCAGTTTCCCAACTGTTACAACTTTAATTTTCATGACTCTATTCTAACATATTCTCTATTTTTTCACATCTTATTCACAAAATAAAAAATAGATTTCAATTAAGAAAATCACAGCTTCAAAAGAGTTATCCACAGTTTGTGTAAAACTTTTGTGTTTAAGTTATAATTAAGCTAGTCAGTTTATACTTTCAGTAATTCAAACATATGGAGGCAAATATGAAACATCTAAAAACATTTTACAAAAAATGGTTTCAATTATTAGTCGTTATCGTCATTAGCTTTTTTAGTGGAGCCTTGGGTAGTTTTTCAATAACTCAACTAACTCAAAAAAGTAGTGTAAACAACTCTAACAACAATAGTACTATTACACAAACTGCCTATAAGAACGAAAATTCAACAACACAGGCTGTTAACAAAGTAAAAGATGCTGTTGTTTCTGTTATTACTTATTCGGCAAACAGACAAAATAGCGTATTTGGCAATGATGATACTGACACAGATTCTCAGCGAATCTCTAGTGAAGGATCTGGAGTTATTTATAAAAAGAATGATAAAGAAGCTTACATCGTCACCAACAATCACGTTATAAATGGCGCCAGCAAAGTAGATATTCGATTGTCAGATGGGACTAAAGTACCTGGAGAAATTGTCGGAGCTGACACTTTCTCTGATATTGCTGTCGTCAAAATCTCTTCAGAAAAAGTGACAACAGTAGCTGAGTTTGGTGATTCTAGTAAGTTAACTGTAGGAGAAACTGCTATTGCCATCGGTAGCCCGTTAGGTTCTGAATATGCAAATACTGTCACTCAAGGTATCGTATCTAGTCTTAATCGAAATGTATCTTTAAAATCTGAAGATGGACAAGCCATTTCTACAAAAGCCATCCAAACTGATACTGCTATTAATCCAGGTAACTCTGGTGGCCCACTGATCAATATCCAAGGACAGGTTATCGGAATTACCTCAAGTAAAATTGCCACAAATGGAGGAACATCTGTAGAAGGTCTTGGTTTTGCAATCCCTGCAAATGATGCTATCAATATTATTGAACAGTTAGAAAAAAACGGAAAAGTGACGCGTCCAGCTTTGGGAATCCAGATGGTTAATTTATCTAATGTGAGTACAAGCGACATCAGAAGACTCAATATTCCAAGTAATGTTACATCTGGTGTAGTTGTTCGTTCGATACAAAGTAATATGCCTGCCAATGGTCACCTTGAAAAATACGATGTAATTACAAAAGTAGATGACAAAGAGATTGCTTCATCAACAGACTTACAAAGTGCTCTTTACAATCATTCTATCGGAGACACCATTAAGATCACTTACTATCGCAACGGTAAAGAAGAAACTACATCTATTAAACTTGACAAGAGTTCAGGTGATTTAGAATCTTAATTGACATCTATGTAAAGAAAGCTTTACATAAGAGAAAAGATGTGTTAGTGTAGAATCATGGAAAAATTTGAAATGATTTCTATCACAGATATACAAAAAAATCCCTATCAACCCCGAAAAGAATTTGATAGAGAAAAACTAGATGAACTAGCACAGTCTATCAAAGAAAATGGGGTCATTCAACCGATTATTGTTCGTCAATCTCCTGTTATTGGTTATGAAATCCTTGCAGGAGAGAGACGCTATCGGGCTTCACTTTTAGCTGGTCTACGGTCTATCCCAGCTGTTGTTAAACAGATTTCAGACCAAGAGATGATGGTTCAGTCCATTATTGAAAATTTACAGAGAGAAAATTTAAACCCAATAGAAGAAGCACGCGCCTATGAATCTCTCGTAGAGAAAGGATTCACCCATGCTGAAATTGCAGATAAAATGGGCAAGTCTCGTCCATATATCAGCAACTCCATTCGTTTACTTTCCTTGCCAGAACAGATTCTCTCAGAAGTAGAAAATGGCAAACTATCACAAGCCCATGCGCGTTCCCTAGTTGGGTTAAATAAGGAACAACAAGACTATTTCTTTCAACGGATTATAGAAGAAGATATTTCTGTAAGGAAGTTAGAAGCTCTTCTGACAGAGAAAAAACAAAAGAAACAGCAAAAAACGAATCATTTCATACAAAATGAAGAAAAACAGTTAAGAAAACTACTCGGATTAGATGTAGAAATTAAACTATCTAAAAAAGACAGTGGAAAAATCATTATTTCTTTTTCAAATCAAGAAGAATATAGTAGAATTATCAACAGCCTGAAATAAGGCTGTTCTTTTATTTTTTTATCTCACAAGGTTATCCACTATGTTTTTCGATAAAAAGCTTAATAAATCAATAATTTTTTCTTTTATCCCCAACCTGTGGATAAAGTTTGGTAACATTGTGGATTATTTTTCACAGCTTGTGGAAAATTCTTGCTATCTATGGTAAAATATCTCTAGTATTAAACTTTTAAATAGTAAAGGAGGAGAAAGGATTGAAAGAAAAACAATTTTGGAATCGTATATTAGAATTTGCTCAAGAAAGACTGACTCGATCCATGTATGATTTCTATGCTATTCAAGCTGAACTCATCAAGGTAGAGGAAAATGTTGCCACTATATTTTTACCACGATCTGAAATGGAAATGGTCTGGGAAAAACAACTAAAAGATATTATTGTAGTTGCCGGATTTGAAATTTATGATGCTGAGATTACTCCTCACTATATTTTCACTAAACCTCAAGATACGGCTATCTCACAAGTTGAAGAAGCTACAAATTCAACTCTTTATGACTATAGTCCAAAGTTAGCATCTATTCCTTATTCGGATACGGGATTAAAAGAAAAGTATACCTTTGATAATTTTATCCAAGGGGATGGAAACGTTTGGGCTGTATCAGCTGCTTTGGCTGTCTCTGAAGATTTGGCTCTGACCTATAACCCTCTTTTTATCTATGGAGGACCTGGGCTTGGTAAGACTCACCTGTTAAACGCTATTGGAAATGAAATTCTAAAAAATATTCCGAATGCGCGTGTTAAATATATCCCTGCTGAAAGCTTTATTAATGACTTTCTGGATCACCTAAGACTTGGGGAAATGGAAAAGTTTAAAAAGACCTACCGCAGTCTTGATCTTTTGTTAATCGATGATATTCAGTCACTCAGCGGAAAAAAAGTTGCAACTCAGGAAGAATTTTTCAATACCTTTAACGCCCTTCATGACAAGCAAAAACAGATTGTCCTAACCAGTGATCGTAGTCCAAAACATTTAGAAGGGCTCGAGGAGAGGCTTGTCACGCGCTTTAGTTGGGGATTAACACAAACTATTACACCCCCTGACTTTGAAACACGTATTGCCATTTTACAAAGTAAAACGGAACATTTAGGCTACAATTTCCAAAGTGATACTCTAGAATACCTAGCTGGGCAATTTGATTCAAATGTTCGAGATCTTGAGGGAGCTATCAACGACATCACTTTAATTGCCCGAGTAAAAAACATCAAGGATATCACTATTGATATTGCTGCAGAAGCCATTAGAGCTCGCAAACAAGATGTTAGCCAAATGCTCGTTATCCCAATTGATAAAATCCAAAATGAAGTTGGTAACTTTTATGGTGTCAGCGTCAAAGAAATGAAGGGAAGTAGACGCCTTCAAAATATTGTGTTAGCCCGTCAAGTAGCCATGTATTTATCTAGAGAACTAACAGATAATAGTCTTCCAAAAATTGGTAAGGAATTTGGTGGTAAAGATCACACAACAGTTATTCATGCCCATGCTAAAATTAAATCTTTGATTGATGAAGACGATAATTTACGCTTAGAAATTGAATCAATCAAAAAGAAAATCAAATAACTTGTGGATAACTTTTACTTTATTATCTTTTTTATCCACATTTTTTAAACAAGCCCAAAAACTTGATATGACTTGTTTAAAGTCTGTTTTCCACAGATTTCACAGACTCTATTATTACTATTATCCTTCTAATACTAAAAATAAATAAAGGAGAATCCATGATTCATTTTTCAATTAATAAAAATTTATTTCTACAAGCATTAAATATTACTAAGAGAGCTATTAGTTCTAAAAATGCCATTCCTATTTTATCAACTGTCAAAATTGACGTGACAAACGAAGGGGTTACTTTAATTGGTTCAAATGGTCAGATTTCAATTGAAAATTTTATTTCTCAAAAAAATGAAGATGCTGGTTTGTTAATTACTTCTTTAGGTTCGATCCTTCTTGAAGCTTCTTTCTTTATCAATGTTGTATCTAGTCTACCTGATGTGACTCTTGATTTTAAAGAAATTGAACAAAATCAAATTGTTTTAACCAGTGGAAAATCAGAAATTACCCTAAAAGGAAAAGATAGCGAACAATATCCACGAATCCAAGAAATTTCAGCAAGCACTCCTTTGGTTCTTGAAACAAAATTACTCAAGAAAATTATCAATGAAACAGCTTTTGCTGCAAGTACCCAAGAGAGTCGTCCAATTTTAACAGGTGTTCATTTTGTATTGAGTCAACACAAGGAGCTAAAAACAGTTGCAACAGACTCTCATCGTTTAAGCCAGAAAAAATTAACGCTTGAGAAAAATAGTGATGATTTTGATGTCGTGATTCCTAGCCGTTCTCTACGCGAATTTTCAGTGGTATTTACAGATGATATCGAAACTGTAGAGATTTTCTTTGCCAATAACCAAATCCTCTTTAGAAGCGAAAATATTAGCTTCTATACTCGTCTCCTAGAAGGAAACTATCCTGATACAGATCGCTTGATTCCAACAGACTTTAACACTACTATTACTTTTGATGTGGTAAACTTACGCCAGTCAATGGAACGTGCTCGTCTTTTATCAAGTGCGACTCAAAATGGTACTGTGAAACTTGAAATTAAAGATGGGGTTGTTAGTGCCCATGTTCACTCTCCAGAAGTTGGTAAAGTAAACGAAGAAATCGATACTGACCAGGTTACTGGGGATGATTTGACCATTAGTTTCAACCCAACTTACTTGATTGATTCTCTTAAAGCTTTAAATAGCGAAAAGGTGACCATTAGCTTTATCTCAGCTGTTCGTCCATTTACTCTTGTGCCAGCAGATACTGACGAAGACTTCATGCAGCTCATTACACCAGTTCGTACTAATTAAGTGAAAGAGGTTGAGCTTAGCTCGCCTCTTTTATGATATAATCGAAAAAGAAAAGGAGAGTAGTATGTATCAAGTTGGAAATTTTGTTGAGATGAAAAAACCACATGCTTGCACCATCAAGTCAACAGGCAAAAAAGCTAATCGTTGGGAAATTACACGTGTAGGAGCAGATATCAAAATAAAATGCAGTAATTGTGACCATGTTGTCATGATGGGACGCTATGATTTTGATCGAAAAATGAATAAAATTATTGACTGAGAACCCTTAGTTAGAGGGTTAGCACTTTATCCCTTTTTGTGTTATAATATTAGGGATTGAAATGAAAACGGAGAATGAGAAATATGGCTTTGACAGCAGGTATCGTTGGTTTGCCAAACGTTGGTAAATCAACACTATTTAATGCAATTACAAAAGCAGGAGCAGAGGCAGCAAACTACCCATTTGCGACGATTGATCCAAACGTTGGAATGGTTGAAGTTCCAGATGAACGCCTACAAAAACTAACTGAAATGATTACTCCTAAAAAGACAGTGCCAACAACATTTGAATTTACAGATATTGCAGGGATTGTAAAAGGAGCTTCAAAAGGAGAAGGGCTAGGGAATAAATTCTTGGCCAATATTCGTGAAGTAGATGCGATTGTTCACGTAGTTCGTGCTTTTGATGATGAAAATGTGATGCGCGAGCAAGGACGTGAAGACGCCTTTGTAGATCCACTTGCCGATATTGACACCATTAACCTAGAATTGATTCTTGCTGACTTAGAATCGGTGAACAAACGATATGCGCGTGTAGAAAAGATGGCACGTACGCAAAAAGATAAAGAATCAGTAGCTGAGTTTAATGTTCTTCAAAAGATTAAACCAGTCCTTGAAGATGGGAAATCAGCTCGAACTATTGAATTTACAGATGAGGAACAAAAGGTTGTAAAAGGTCTTTTCCTTTTGACGACTAAACCAGTGCTCTATGTTGCTAATGTGGACGAGGATGTGGTTTCAGAACCTGACTCTATCGACTATGTTAAACAAATTCGTGAATTTGCAGCGACAGAAAATGCTGAAGTAGTCGTTATTTCTGCGCGTGCTGAGGAAGAAATTTCTGAATTGGATGATGAAGATAAAAAAGAGTTTCTTGAAGCCATTGGTTTGACAGAATCAGGTGTAGATAAGTTGACGCGTGCAGCTTACCACTTGCTTGGATTGGGAACTTACTTCACAGCTGGTGAAAAAGAAGTTCGCGCTTGGACTTTCAAACGTGGTATGAAGGCTCCTCAAGCAGCTGGTATTATCCACTCAGACTTTGAAAAAGGTTTTATTCGTGCAGTAACCATGTCATATGAAGATCTAGTGAAATACGGATCTGAAAAGGTCGTAAAAGAAGCTGGACGCTTGCGTGAAGAAGGAAAAGAATATATCGTTCAAGATGGCGATATCATGGAATTCCGCTTTAATGTCTAAAAATTAATAAATGGTGTCAATTAGGTTGGAAAAAAATTCCAACCCTTTTGGCTTTTGAAAGGAAAAATAAATGACCAAATTACTTGTAGGCTTGGGAAATCCAGGGGATAAATATTTTGAAACAAAACACAATGTTGGTTTTATGTTGATTGATCAACTAGCGAAGAAACAGAATGTCACTTTTACACACGATAAGATATTTCAAGCTGACCTAGCATCCTTTTTCCTAAATGGAGAAAAAATTTATCTGGTTAAACCAACGACCTTTATGAATGAAAGTGGAAAAGCAGTTCATGCTTTATTAACTTACTATGGTTTGGATATTGACGATTTACTTATCATTTACGATGATCTTGACATGGAAGTTGGGAAAATTCGTTTAAGAGCAAAAGGCTCAGCAGGTGGTCATAATGGTATCAAGTCTATTATTCAACATATAGGAACTCAGGTCTTTAACCGTGTTAAGATCGGAATTGGAAGACCTAAAAATGGTATGTCAGTTGTTCATCATGTTTTGAGTACCTTTGACAGGGATGATTATATCGGTATTTTACAGTCTGTTGACAAAGTTGACGATTCTGTAAACTACTATTTACAAGAGAAAAATTTTGAGAAAACAATGCAGAGGTATAACGGATAAATGGTGACCTTATTAGATTTATTCTCAGAAAATGATCAGATTAAAAAATGGCATCAAAATTTAACAGATAAGAAAAGACAACTAATACTTGGTTTATCAACATCTACTAAGGCTCTTGCAATTGCAAGCAGTTTAGAAAAAGAAGATAGGATTGTGTTATTGACGTCAACTTATGGAGAAGCAGAAGGACTTGTTAGTGATCTTATATCTATCTTGGGTGAGGAACTCGTCTATCCATTTTTGGTAGATGATGCTCCTATGGTGGAGTTTTTGATGTCTTCACAGGAAAAAATTATTTCACGGGTTGAAGCCTTGCGTTTTTTGACTGATTCATCTAAGAAAGGGATTTTAGTTTGTAATATCGCAGCAAGTCGATTGATTTTACCGTCTCCCAATGCATTCAAAGATAGTATTGTAAAAATCTCAGTTGGTGAAGAATATGATCAACACGCGTTTATCCATCAGTTAAAGGAAAATGGCTATCGAAAAGTTATTCAAGTACAAACTCAGGGCGAATTTAGTCTTCGAGGAGATATTTTAGATATTTTTGAAATATCCCAGTTAGAACCTTGTCGAATTGAGTTTTTTGGTGATGAAATTGATGGTATCAGGTCATTTGAAGTAGAAACACAATTATCGAAAGAAAATAAGACAGAACTCACTATCTTTCCAGCTAGTGATATGCTTTTGAGAGAAAAGGATTATCAACGAGGACAGTCAGCTTTAGAAAAACAAATTTCAAAAACTTTATCACCTATTTTGAAATCATACCTGGAAGAAATTCTTTCAAGTTTTCACCAAAAACAAAGTCATGCAGACTCTCGGAAGTTTTTATCTTTGTGCTATGATAAGACATGGACTGTCTTTGATTATATTGAAAAAGATACTCCAATATTCTTTGATGATTATCAAAAATTGATGAATCAGTATGAAGTCTTTGAAAGAGACTTAGCGCAGTACTTTACAGAAGAATTACAGAATAGTAAAGCATTTTCTGATATGCAGTATTTTTCTGATATTGAACAAATCTATAAAAAACAAAGTCCAGTGACCTTTTTCTCTAATCTTCAAAAGGGTTTAGGAAATCTCAAATTTGACAAAATTTATCAATTCAATCAATATCCTATGCAGGAATTTTTCAATCAGTTTTCTTTTCTAAAAGAAGAAATTGAACGATATAAAAAAATGGATTACACCATTATTCTGCAGTCTAGCAATTCAATGGGAAGTAAAACATTGGAGGATATGTTAGAGGAATATCAGATTAAATTGGATTCTAGAGATAAGACAAGTATCTGTAAAGAATCTGTAAACTTAATAGAGGGTAATCTCAGACATGGTTTTCATTTTGTAGATGAAAAGATTTTATTGATAACTGAACATGAGATTTTTCAAAAGAAATTAAAGCGTCGTTTTCGAAGACAACATGTTTCAAATGCAGAGAGATTAAAAGATTACAATGAACTTGAAAAAGGGGACTATGTTGTCCATCATATCCATGGGATTGGTCAATATCTAGGAATTGAAACCATTGAAATCAAGGGAATTCATCGCGATTATGTCAGTGTCCAATACCAAAATGGTGATCAAATTTCTATCCCCGTGGAACAGATTCATCTACTGTCCAAATATATTTCAAGTGATGGTAAAGCTCCAAAACTCAATAAATTAAATGACGGTCATTTTAAAAAGGCCAAGCAAAAGGTTAAGAACCAGGTAGAGGATATAGCTGATGATTTAATCAAACTCTACTCTGAACGTAGCCAGTTGAAGGGTTTTGCTTTTTCAGCTGATGATGAAGATCAACATGCTTTTGATGATGCCTTTCCTTATGTTGAAACGGATGATCAACTTCGCAGTGTTGAGGAAATCAAGAGAGATATGCAGGCTTCTCAGCCAATGGATAGACTTTTAGTTGGGGATGTTGGTTTTGGAAAGACTGAAGTTGCTATGCGTGCAGCCTTTAAGGCAGTCAATGATCACAAACAGGCTGTCGTCTTAGTTCCGACGACGGTTTTAGCGCAACAGCACTATACAAATTTTAAGGAACGATTCCAAAATTTTGCAGTTAATATTGATGTGTTGAGTCGCTTTAGAAGTAAAAAAGAGCAGACTGCAACACTTGAAAAATTGAAAAACGGTCAAGTTGATATTTTGATTGGAACACATCGTGTTTTGTCAAAAGATGTTGTGTTTGCTGATTTGGGCTTGATGATTATTGATGAGGAACAACGATTTGGTGTCAAGCATAAGGAAACCTTGAAAGAACTGAAAAAACAAGTAGATGTCCTAACCTTGACAGCAACGCCAATTCCTCGTACCCTTCATATGTCTATGCTGGGAATCAGAGATTTATCTGTTATTGAAACTCCCCCAACGAATCGTTATCCAGTGCAAACCTATGTTTTGGAAAAGAATGATAGTGTCATTCGTGATGCGGTCTTACGTGAAATGGAGCGTGGAGGTCAAGTTTACTACCTTTACAACAAAGTTGACACGATTGACCAGAAGGTTTCAGAATTACAGGAGTTGATTCCAGAGGCTTCGATTGGTTATGTTCATGGGCAAATGAGTGAAATTAAGTTAGAAAATACTCTAATGGATTTCATTGAAGGTCAGTATGATATTTTGGTGACAACTACCATTATTGAGACAGGGGTGGACATTCCAAATGCTAATACTTTATTTATTGAAAATGCGGATCATATGGGCTTGTCAACCTTGTATCAGCTAAGAGGAAGAGTTGGTCGTAGTAATCGTATTGCTTATGCTTATCTCATGTATCGTCCAGAAAAATCGATTAGTGAAATCTCTGAAAAGAGATTAGAAGCGATTAAAGGATTTACAGAATTGGGATCCGGATTTAAAATTGCTATGCGAGATCTTTCGATTCGTGGAGCAGGAAATCTCCTAGGAAAATCCCAGTCTGGTTTCATTGATTCTGTTGGTTTTGAATTGTATTCGCAGTTACTAGAGGAAGCTATTGCTAAACGAAACGGTAATGCTAACACTAACACAAGAACCAAAGGGAATGCTGAGTTGATTTTGCAAATTGATGCCTATCTTCCTGATACTTATATTTCTGATCAACGACATAAGATTGAAATTTACAAGAAAATTCGTCAAATTGACAACCGTGTCAATTATGAAGAGTTACAAGAGGAGTTGATAGACCGTTTTGGAGAATACCCAGATGTAGTAGCATATCTTTTAGAGATTAGTTTAGTCAAGTCATATTTGGACAAGGTCTTTGTTCAACGTGTGGAAAGAAAAGATAATAAAATTACAGTTCAATTTGAAAAAGTCACTCAACGACTGTTTTTGGCTCAAGATTATTTTAAATCTTTATCCGCAACGAACTTAAAAGCAGGCATCGCTGAGAATAAGGGATTAATGGAGCTTGTATTTGATGTCCAAAATAAGAAAGATTATGAAATTTTAGAAGGTCTGCTGATTTTTGGAGAAAGTTTATTAGAGACAAAAGAGTCTAAGAAAGAAAATTCCATTTGATATTTTTCTTCTATAAAATAGATAAAAATGGTACAATAATAAGTTGAGGTAATAAGTATGAGATTAGACAAATATTTAAAAGTATCACGAATTATCAAGCGTCGTACAGTCGCAAAGGAAGTAGCAGATAAAGGCAGAATCAAGGTGAATGGAATCTTGGCCAAAAGTTCAACGGATTTGAAAGTTAATGACCAAGTTGAAATTCGCTTTGGCAATAAGTTGCTACTTGTAAAAGTACTAGAGATGAAAGATAGTACAAAAAAAGAAGATGCAGCAGGCATGTATGAAATTATCAGTGAAACACGGGTAGAAGAAAATGTCTAAAAATATAGTACAATTGAATAATTCTTTTATTCAAAATGAACACCAACGCCGTCGCTACCTGATGAAAGAACGGCAAAAACGGAATCGTTTTATGGGGTGGGTATTGATTTTAATTATGCTATTATTTATCTTGCCAACTTTTAATTTAGCGCAGAGCTATCAGCAATTACTCCAAAGACGTCAGCAATTAGCAGACTTGCAAACTCAGTATCAAACCTTGAGTGATGAAAAGGATAAGGAGACAGCATTTGCTACCAAGTTGAAAGATGAGGATTATGCTGCCAAATATACACGAGCGAAATACTATTATTCTAAATCTAGGGAAATAGTTTATACGATTCCTGACTTGCTTCAAAGGTGATAAAATGGAAAATTTATTAGACGTAATAGAGCAATTTTTGAGTTTATCAGATGAAAAGTTGGAAGAATTAGCTGATAAAAATCAATTATTGCGTTTACAAGAAGAAAAGGAAAGGAAGAATGCGTAAATTCTTAATTATTTTGTTGCTCCCAAGTTTTTTGACCATTTCAAAAGTTGTTAGCACAGAAAAAGAAGTTGTCTATACTTCGAAAGAAATTTATTACCTTTCACAATCTGACTTTGGTATTTATTTTAGAGAAAAATTAAGTTCTCCCGTGGTTTATGGAGAGGTTCCTGTTTATGCAAATGAAGATTTAGTGGTAGAAACTGGAAAATTGACTCCCCAAACAAGTTTTCAAATAACCGAGTGGCGCTTAAATAAACAAGGAATTCCGGTATTTAAGCTATCAAATCATCAATTTATAGCTGCGGACAAACGATTTTTATATGATCAATCAGAGGTAACTCCAACAATAAAAAAAGTATGGTTAGAATCTGATTTTAAACTGTACAATAGTCCTTATGACTTAAAAGAAGTGAAATCATCCTTATCAGCTTATTCGCAAGTATCGATTGACAAGACCATGTTTGTAGAAGGAAGAGAATTTCTACATATTGATCAGGTTGGATGGGTAGCTAAAGAATCAACTTCTGAAGAAGATAATCGGATGAGTAAAGTCCAAGAAATGTTATCGGAAAAATATCAGAAGGATTCATTCTCTATTTATGTTAAGCAACTGACTACTGGAAAAGAAGCTGGTATCAATCAAGATGAAAAGATGTATGCAGCTAGTGTTTTGAAACTCCCTTATCTCTATTATGCGCAAGAAAAAATAAATGAGGGTCTTTATCAGTTAGATACGACTGTAAAATACGTATCTGAAGTCAATGATTTTCCAGGTTCTTATAAACCAGAGGGAAGTGGTAGTCTTCCTAAAAAAGAGGATAATAAAGAGTATTCTCTCAAGGACTTAATCACAAAAGTATCTAAAGAATCTGATAATGTAGCTCATAATATATTGGGTTATTACATTTCAAACCAATCTGATGCCACATTCAAATCCAAGATGTCTGCCATTATGGGAGATGATTGGGATACAAAAGAAAAATTGATTTCTTCCAAGATGGCCGGGAAGGTCATGGAAGCTATTTATAATCAAAATGGATTTGTGCTAGAGTCTTTGACTAAAACAGATTTTGATAATCAGCGAATTGCCAAAGGTGTTTCTGTGAAGGTAGCTCATAAAATTGGGGATGCGGACGAATTTAAGCATGATACGGGTGTTGTCTACGCAGATTCTCCATTTATTCTTTCTATTTTCACTAAGAATTCTGATTATGATACAATTTCTCAGATATCCAAGGATGTTTATGAGGTTCTAAAATGAGGGAACAAGATTTTTTAAATCATTTTCTCAAGAAGGGATATTTCAAAAAGCATGCTAAGGCGGTTCTAGCTCTTTCTGGTGGATTAGATTCTATGTTTCTATTTAAGGTATTGTCTGCTTATCAAAAAGAGTTAGAGATTGAATTGATTCTGGCTCATGTGAATCATAAGCAGAGAATTGAATCAGATTGGGAAGAAAAGGAATTAAGGAAGTTGGCTGCTGAAGCAGAACTTCCTATTTATACCAGCAATTTTTCAGGAGAATTTTCAGAAGCGCGTGCACGAAATTTTCGTTATGATTTTTTTCAAGAGGTCATGAAAAAGACAGGTGCGACAGCTTTAGTCACTGCCCACCATGCTGATGATCAGGTGGAAACGATTTTGATGCGCTTGATTCGAGGAACTCGCTTGCGCTATCTATCAGGAATTAAGGAGAAGCAAGTAGTCGGAGAGATAGAAATCATTCGTCCCTTCTTGCATTTTCAGAAAAAAGACTTTCCATCAATTTTTCACTTTGAAGATACATCAAATCAGGAGAATCATTATTTTCGAAATCGTATTCGAAATTCTTACTTACCAGAATTGGAAAAAGAAAATCCTCGATTTAGGGATGCAATCTTAGGCATTGGCAATGAAATTTTAGATTATGATTTGGCAATAGCTGAATTATCAAAGAATATTGATGTAGAAAATTTAGAGCAGCTATTGTCTTACTCTGAGTCGACACAAAGAGTTTTACTTCAAACTTATCTGAATCGTTTTCCAGATTTGAATCTTACAAAAGCTCAGTTTGATGAAGTTCGGCAGATTTTAAAATCTAAAAGCCAGTATCGTCATCCGCTTAAAAATGGCTATGAATTGATAAAAGAGTACCAACGGTTTCAGATTTGTAAAATCAGTCCGCAGGCTGATGAAAAGGAAGATGAATTTGTGTTACACTATCAAAATCAGGTTACTTATCAAGGATATTTATTTTCCTTTGGGATTCCATTAGAAGGTGAATCAATTCAACAAATACCTGTTTCACGGGAAACATCAATACACATTCGTCATCGAAAACCAGGAGATGTTTTGATTCAAAATGGGCATAGAAAAAAACTCAGACGTCTATTTATTGATTTGAAAATCCCTATGGAAAAGCGGAAATCTGCTCTGATTATTGAGCAATTTGGTGAAATTGTCTCAATTTTGGGAATTGCGACCAGTAATTTGAGTAAAAACACGAAAAATGATATAATGAACACTGTACTTTATATAGAAAAAATAGATAGGTAAAAAAATGTTAGAAAACGATATTAAAAAAATCCTCGTTTCACACGATGAAATTACAGAAGCTGCTAAAAAATTAGGTGCTCAATTAACCAAAGACTATGCAGGAAAAAATCCAATTTTAGTTGGGATTTTAAAAGGATCTATTCCTTTTATGGCTGAATTGGTCAAACATATTGATACACATATTGAAATGGACTTCATGATGGTTTCTAGCTACCATGGTGGAACAGCAAGTAGTGGTGTTATCAATATTAAACAAGATGTGACTCAAGATATCAAAGGAAGACATGTTCTATTTGTAGAAGATATCATTGATACAGGTCAAACTTTGAAGAATTTGCGAGATATGTTTATTGCAAGAGAAGCAGCTTCTGTTAAGATTGCAACCTTGTTGGATAAACCAGAAGGACGTGTTGTAGAAATTGAGGCAGACTATACCTGCTTTACTATCCCAAATGAGTTTGTAGTAGGTTATGGTTTAGACTACAAAGAAAATTATCGTAATCTTCCTTATGTTGGAGTATTGAAAGAAGAAGTGTATTCAAATTAGAAAGAATAATTTTTAATGAAAAAACAAAATAATGGTTTAATTAAAAATCCATTTCTATGGTTATTACTTATTTTTTTCCTAGTTACAGCTTACCAGTATTTTAGTACAGGTAGTGTTGCAGGGAAAAGTGAGCAAATTAATTATACAGAATTGGTAAAAGAAATTACCGATGACAATGTAAAAGAATTAACCTACCAACCAAATGGCAGTGTTATCGAAGTTTCGGGTGTTTATAAAAATCCTAAAACAAGTAGAGAAGAAACAGGCATTCAGTTTTTCACGCCATCTGTTACTAAGGTAGAGAAATTTACCAGCACTATTCTTCCTGCAGATACTACCGTATCAGAATTGCAAAAACTTGCTACTGACCATAAAGCAGAAGTAACTGTTAAGCATGAAAGTTCAAGTGGTATGTGGATTAATCTACTCGTATCCATTGTGCCATTTGGAATTCTATTCTTCTTCCTATTCTCTATGATGGGAAATATGGGAGGAGGAAATGGCCGTAATCCAATGAGTTTTGGACGTAGTAAGGCTAAAGCTGCAAATAAAGAAGATATTAAAGTAAGATTTTCAGATGTTGCTGGAGCTGAGGAAGAAAAACAAGAACTAGTTGAAGTTGTTGAATTCTTAAAAGATCCAAAACGATTTACAAAACTTGGGGCTCGTATTCCAGCAGGTGTCCTTCTGGAGGGACCTCCGGGAACAGGTAAAACTTTGCTTGCTAAAGCAGTCGCCGGAGAAGCAGGTGTTCCATTCTTGAGTATCTCAGGTTCTGATTTTGTAGAAATGTTTGTCGGAGTTGGAGCTAGTCGTGTTCGTTCTCTTTTTGAAGATGCCAAAAAAGCAGCGCCAGCTATCATCTTTATCGATGAAATTGATGCTGTTGGTCGCCAACGTGGTGTCGGCCTCGGTGGAGGAAATGATGAACGTGAGCAAACCTTGAACCAACTCTTGATTGAGATGGATGGTTTTGAGGGAAATGAAGGGATTATCGTCATTGCTGCGACAAACCGTTCAGATGTACTAGACCCTGCCCTTTTACGTCCAGGACGTTTTGATAGAAAAGTATTGGTTGGTCGCCCTGATGTTAAAGGTCGTGAAGCAATCTTGAAAGTTCATGCTAAGAACAAGCCTTTAGCAGAAGATGTTGATTTGAAATTAGTGGCTCAACAAACTCCAGGCTTTGTTGGTGCTGATTTAGAGAATGTCTTGAATGAAGCGGCTCTAGTTGCTGCTCGTCGCAATAAATCGATAATTGATGCCTCAGATATTGATGAAGCAGAAGACAGAGTTATTGCTGGACCTTCTAAGAAAGATAAGACAGTTTCACAAAAAGAACGAGAATTGGTTGCTTACCATGAGGCAGGACATACCATTGTTGGTCTAGTCTTGTCGAATGCTCGCGTTGTCCATAAGGTTACAATTGTACCACGTGGCCGTGCAGGCGGATACATGATTGCACTTCCTAAGGAAGATCAAATGCTTCTATCTAAAGAAGATATGAAAGAGCAATTGGCTGGCTTAATGGGTGGACGTGTAGCTGAAGAAATTATCTTTAATGTCCAAACTACAGGAGCTTCAAACGACTTTGAACAGGCGACACAAATGGCGCGTGCAATGGTTACAGAGTACGGTATGAGTGAAAAACTTGGTCCAGTTCAATATGAAGGAAATCATGCTATGTTTGGTGCACAAAGCCCTCAAAAATCAGTTTCAGAACAAACAGCTTATGAAATTGACGAAGAGGTTCGTTTATTATTGAATGAAGCACGAAATAAAGCTGCTGAAATTATTCAGTCAAATCGTGAAACTCACAAGTTGATTGCAGAAGCACTATTGAAATACGAAACATTGGATAGTACACAAATTAAATCTCTCTATGAAACAGGAAAGATGCCTGAAGCAGTAGAAGAGGAATCTCATGCATTATCTTATGATGAAGTAAAGTCAAAAATGAATGATGAAAAATAACCCAAAGAGAGGCAAGACCTCTCTTTTTTGTGCAGTTGAGGAGCTAAAGGGTGCAGAATGGATGAAATGTACCAAAAGTGTTTCTAATCTGTTAGACTGTATCTAGAAAGGGGAAAATTATGATTAAAGAATTGTATGAAGAAGTCCAAGGGACTGTGTATAAGTGTAGAAATGAATATTACCTTCATTTATGGGAATTGTCGGATTGGGACCAAGAGGGAATGATATGTCTATATGAATTGATTAGTAAAGAAGAAGGATTAGTAGAAGATATCTCTCGTTTAAGGAAATATTTTAAGACTAAGTTTCGGAATCGAATTCTAGACTATATCCGTAAACAAGAAAGCTACAAACGAAGATATAATAAAGAACCATATGAAGAAGTAGGTGAGATTAGTCATCGTATAAGCGAGGGAGGTCTGTGGATAGATGACTATTATCTCTTTCATGAAACATTAAAAAATTATAGAAGCAAAGAAAGTAAAGAGAAACAAGAAGAGCTAGAACGCATTTTAAGAAATGAACGATTCCGAGGGCGTCAAAGAGTGTTAAGAGACTTACGTATTGTGTTTAAAGAGTTTGACATCCGTAGCCGGTAAGAAGCAATGTAAAAAAATGAAAAAAATAGGAAAAGGTGTGTCAATCGAAAGTGATGATGCCCCAAAAAATGGTGAGATTGAGGGCAATTATTTTGCTTTCATTTGACACGAGGAACCCTTGAAGCTGTTTTTTCAGCTAAACCAAGGCTAGTCTTAGCCTTGGCTCTCCAGCCTCACAGCTCCAAGCC
>NZ_VMNC01000110.1:0-3339 GCF_013277505.1 Streptococcus sp. k-378
CTTGTGTTCATCGAACACTGTGTCATTTCCCTATTTTCATACGGATTTTTGACACCCTTAGCATCATGATTCTTGCTAGATAAACCGTTTATAGGCTAGGCGACGAGGCGAAGATTGTACGAAACTTTCAGTGAAACAAAAAAAATCTCCCCGAAGGGAGAAAAGCTAGTTTATTTTACCTTACAGTGCTAGGAACCGTAACCGAAGATTATACTTGAGTATAGCGAGGTAAGGTGACAACGCAAAAAAGCTACCCAATTTAGAGTAGCTTTATTATCAAGATATGCTCAATTGAACACGGCCTAAGCACTTGGCAAAAAAGATAAAATCTCCTAGAAACTGAAGTTTCTTCGTCAATTTTCCTATTTTTGCTTTGTGCTTTTGACGGCCTTTGTATCTTGAATTAGCGACGAAGTCCTAGAGAGTTGATCAACTCACGGTAACGGTTAACGTCGTTTTTACGCAAGTATGCAAGCAAGTTACGACGGCGACCGATTTTTTTCATCAATCCACGGTAAGTAGCGTGGTCTTTTTTGTGTTGTTTGATGTGTTCGTTAAGGTGGTTGATTTCCCAAGTAAGGACAGCAACTTGAACCTCTACTGAACCTGTATCACCTTCGTGACGTGCATATTGTGCAATGATTTCATTTTTTTTCTCTTTTGAGATTGCCATGATGTTTCTCCTTTTTATTTGGCTTCATCCGAGTGACAGGTTGGCATGCCTGTAACCAAGAAGAAGTTATTTGTCTTTACGACAATCCCTATTCTACCAATAACTAACTTCTTTGTCAACAGATTTACTTTCTTGTTTTAAACATGCTATAATAATCATAGCAAGAGATTTAAGTTGTCTGTTTTTTTAAAACGAGCTGATTATCATGCCTAGATTCTATTCCCATCTCCCCTACTATCTGGTCATCTTTTTCTTTTATTGGCCTCTTTATGAATTATTTTCACTGCTCTCATCCGGTTCCAATCTGCTAGGACTCATCTTCTAAATATCTTTATCTTTTCTCCGTTAGTAACCTTCATCGTTTCTCTTCTTTACGGTTACCGTTTCCCTTTTTCCCTTTTGACATTGGATTGCTCTTTTGCTTTACTATCATTTCTTTCCACGATTTTAGCATTGTCTACTTTATTAGCCTATGAAACCTTTGCTCTGGTCGGCATGGCTTCCGGTATTGGTATCAAGCATATTCTGCAAAAATGAAAAACAAAAAACTTTCACAAAGTCCTTGAAAAATCTCACAATCATGCTATAATAATCCATAGAGACAAGTCACTTAGTCCCTTTCTACTAGAGAGTGCGTGGTTGCTGAGAACGCATAGAAAGACTATACTGATACTACTCTACTGACTTTTATGCAAACATAAAACGGTGGCCACGTTAGAGCCAATCAGAGGTGTCCCTCTTTTTTGAGGCACATAAATGAAGGTGGAACCACGTTGCGACGTCCTTTCTAGGACGTCGCTTTTTGTTTCTCTTTGCTTTTTGTTTCTCTTTATTTAAGACTGCGAAATAGGGAAACACTTCTGCTTTAGAAATAATGGATAACCAATATAAGGAGAACATCATGATTAACATTACTTTCCCCGATGGCGCTGTTCGTGAATTCGAATCTGGCGTTACAACTTTTGAAATTGCCCAATCTATCAGCAATTCCCTAGCTAAAAAAGCCTTGGCTGGTAAATTCAACGGCAAACTCATCGACACTACTCGTGCTATCACTGAAGATGGAAGCATCGAAATTGTAACACCTGATCACGAAGATGCCCTTCCAATCTTGCGTCACTCAGCAGCTCACTTGTTCGCCCAAGCAGCTCGTCGTCTTTTCCCAGACATTCACTTGGGAGTTGGTCCAGCCATCGAAGATGGTTTCTACTACGATACTGACAACACAGCTGGTCAAATCTCTAACGAAGACCTTCCTCGTATCGAAGAAGAAATGCAAAAAATCGTCAAAGAAAACTTCCCATCTATTCGTGAAGAAGTGACTAAAGACGAGGCACGTGAAATCTTCAAAAATGACCCTTACAAGTTGGAATTGATTGAAGAACACTCAGAAGACGAAGGCGGTTTGACTATCTATCGTCAGGGTGAATATGTAGACCTCTGCCGTGGACCTCACGTTCCATCAACAGGTCGTATCCAAATCTTCCACCTTCTCCATGTAGCTGGTGCTTACTGGCGTGGAAATAGCGACAACGCTATGATGCAACGTATCTACGGGACAGCTTGGTTTGATAAGAAAGACTTGAAAAACTACCTTCAAATGCGTGAAGAAGCTAAGGAACGTGACCACCGTAAACTTGGTAAAGAGCTTGACCTCTTCATGATTTCTCAAGAGGTTGGTCAAGGGCTTCCATTCTGGTTGCCAAATGGTGCGACTATTCGTCGTGAGTTGGAACGCTACATCGTTGACAAAGAGTTGGCTTCTGGCTACCAACACGTTTATACTCCACCACTTGCTTCTGTTGAACTTTACAAGACTTCTGGTCACTGGGATCATTACCAAGAAGACATATTCCCAACTATGGACATGGGTGACGGGGAAGAATTTGTCCTTCGTCCAATGAACTGCCCACACCACATCCAAGTCTTCAAACACCATGTTCACTCTTACCGTGAGTTGCCAATCCGTATCGCTGAAATCGGTATGATGCACCGTTATGAAAAATCTGGTGCCCTCACTGGTCTTCAACGTGTGCGTGAAATGTCTCTCAACGACGGTCACCTTTTCGTTACTCCAGAACAAATCCAAGAAGAATTCCAACGTGCCCTTCAGTTGATTATCGATGTTTATGAAGACTTCAACTTGACTGACTACCGCTTCCGTCTCTCTCTTCGCGACCCTCAAGATACTCACAAGTACTTTGACAACGATGAGATGTGGGAAAATGCCCAAACCATGCTTCGTGCAGCCCTTGATGAAATGGGTGTGGACTACTTTGAAGCCGAAGGCGAAGCAGCCTTCTACGGACCAAAATTGGATATCCAGGTTAAAACTGCTCTTGGAAAAGAAGAAACTCTTTCTACTATCCAACTTGACTTCTTACTTCCAGAACGCTTCGACCTTAAATACATCGGAGCTGATGGCGAAGAACACCGTCCAGTTATGATTCACCGTGGGGTTATCTCAACTATGGAACGCTTCACAGCTATCTTGATTGAGAACTACAAGGGTGCCTTCCCAACATGGCTGGCACCACACCAAGTAACCCTCATCCCAGTATCTAACGAAAAACACGTGGACTACGCTTGGGAAGTGGCCAAGAAACTCCGTGACCGCGGTGTCCGTGCAGACGTAGATGAGCGCAATGAAAAAATGCAGTTCAAGA
>NZ_VMNC01000111.1:0-11383 GCF_013277505.1 Streptococcus sp. k-378
TCTTATCTACAACCTTAAAACAGTGTTTTGAGCAACCTACGGCTAGCTTCCTAGTTTGCTCTTTGATTTTCATTGAGTATAAAATGCCAGAAAAAGAGCATAAAAGAGTACACAAAAAGAGACAAAAACAAGATCTACTAAATAAAGGTTTTTTATTTGATAGGCTTAGTTGTTCATGTCTCCCTTACCTCCGAGTATTGGTATCTTTATACTATACTTTTAAGGAAATTTTGTCAACAGAAAACTGGAAATTCCAAGCTCTAAAATACGAGTGATAAGCATTAGTACCGAGTTCTTTGTCTTCCATAGGGGCATCCTCCTTGCTCTGATGTAGTATAGCACTAAAAAACAAAATATCATAGTGGACATATTAAAAACTTGAATGTTAATTACAAAGTTTGGTGGGTTGATTTGTAGGCTTTTCATGGTATAATCAAGAGAGTAAATCTTTATGGAGGAAGTATGAAATTAAATATTCAAGAGATACGCAAGCAGTCTGAAGGCTTGCATTTTGAACAAACGTTAGACCTAGTCGCAGACCTGCGTGCACGTAATCAAGAAATTTTAGATGTAAAAAATATCCTTGCAGTTGGGAAAGTACAGTACGAAAACCGTATGTATTTCTTAGATTATCAACTATCTTATACCATTGTTCTTGCTTCAAGTCGTAGTATGGAGCCAGTTGAGTTAGTTGAATCTTATCCAGTAACGGAAGTTTTCATGGAAGGTGCAACTAACCAACTAGATCAGGAAGTTTTAGACGATGACTTGGTCCTGCCTATCGAAAATGGAGAACTTGACCTTGCTGAGAGCGTGTCAGACAATATCCTACTAAACATTCCTATCAAGGTCTTGACGGCTGAAGAAGAAGCTGGCCAAGGATTTGTTTCAGGAAATGACTGGCAAATCATGACAGAAGAAGAATACCAAGCTCAACAAGCAGTTAAGAAAGAAGAAAACAGTCCTTTTGCTGGTTTACAAGGACTATTTGATGGAGACGAATAATGGTTTTGTCAAAAAAACGAGCACGAAAGGTGCTAGAAGAAATCATTGCTCTTTTTCCAGATACCAAGCCCAGTCTTGATTTCACTAATCATTTTGAACTCTTGGTTGCGGTCATGTTGTCAGCCCAGACGACGGATGCAGCGGTAAATAAGGCTACGCCAGGCCTCTTTGCTGCCTTTCCAACGCCACAAGCCATGTCTGTTGCAACAGAGAGTGAGATTGCTTCACACATTTCTCGACTGGGACTGTATCGAAATAAGGCTAAATTCCTTAAAAAATGTGCCCAACAGTTACTAGACGATTTTGATGGTCAAGTCCCTCAAACACGTGAGGAATTGGAGAGTTTGGCAGGTGTTGGTCGCAAGACAGCCAATGTTGTTATGAGTGTAGGATTTGGGATTCCAGCCTTTGCAGTGGATACTCATGTGGAGCGTATTTGCAAACACCACGATATCGTCAAAAAATCAGCGACACCACTTGAGGTGGAAAAGCGGGTCATGGATATCTTGCCGCCTGAGCAGTGGTTAGCAGCTCATCAGGCCATGATTTATTTTGGAAGAGCCATTTGTCATCCTAAAAATCCAGAGTGTGACCAGTACCCACAGTTATATGATTTTAGCAATTTGTAAGATGGAAGATCGAAAGTTTTTGCTTGATTTTAAGCTTACTTTGTGCTATAGTAATTGATAACTAAATATTCCTTTAAACTTGTCCCGTGAGGCAGGCAAGGAGCGCGATAAAGTAGAAGGGTGAAGTCTATACTGTGTGCAGTAGGGCTTGCTTAGCTATACATTTCAAGTCTCCTTGTTTAAGGAGACTTTTCTTTTTGGAGGTTTGTCATGAAGACAAAAGAAGTTGTAGACGAATTGACCGTCAAACGAGCGATTACGCGTATTACTTATGAGATTATTGAACGCAACAAAGATTTGAATAAAATCGTCTTGGCTGGTATTAAAACTCGCGGTGTCTTTATCGCCCATCGTATCCAAGAACGTTTGGAGCAACTAGAAAACCTTTCAGTTCCGGTTGTGGAATTGGATACTAAACCCTTCCGTGATGATGTTAAAAGTGGAGAAGATACTTCTTTGGTTTCTGTCGATGTGACAGACCGCGAAGTTATCTTGGTGGACGATGTGCTTTATACAGGTCGTACCATCCGTGCTGCTATTGATAATATTGTAGGTCATGGTCGTCCTGCGCGCGTAAGTTTAGCAGTTCTAGTCGATCGTGGACATAGAGAATTGCCAATCCGTCCAGATTACGTTGGGAAGAATATCCCAACCAGTCGTTCTGAAGAAATCATCGTAGAGATGGCAGAACTTGATGGCCAAGACAGAGTTCTGATTACTGAAGAAGCTTAGAAAGCTAGAAGCTTAGAAAGCTAAAGGAGTAGCCATGTCAGAAAATCAACAAGCATTGAACCATGTGGTGTCCATGGAAGACCTCACTGTCGATCAAGTCATGAAATTGATCAAGCGAGGAATTGAGTTTAAAAATGGAGCCCAGCTTCCCTATGAAGACCATCCGATTGTTTCCAATCTTTTCTTTGAGGATTCTACACGGACGCATAAGTCCTTTGAAGTGGCAGAGATTAAATTGGGATTGGAACGACTTGACTTTGATGTGAAGACTAGTTCAGTCAATAAGGGTGAAACACTTTATGATACCATTTTGACTCTGTCTGCTTTAGGAGTGGATGTCTGTGTGATTCGCCACCCAGAGGTCGACTATTACAGAAAATTGATTGCAAGTCCCACGATTACGACTTCCATTATCAATGGTGGAGACGGTTCGGGTCAACACCCTAGCCAGAGTTTGCTTGATTTGATGACTATTTATGAGGAATTTGGTCACTTTGAGGGTCTCAAGGTTGCGATTGCAGGTGACTTGGACCACTCACGCGTTGCCAAATCCAATATGCAGATTTTGAAACGCTTGGGAGCTGAACTTTACTTTGCTGGACCTGAGGAATGGAGAAGTCAAGAGTTTGCAGACTATGGACAGTTTGTAGCCATTGATGAAATTATTAATCAGGTGGATGTTATGATGTTTCTCCGTGTGCAACATGAACGCCATAATAGTGGAGCTGTCTTTTCAAAAGAAGACTACCATGCCCAACATGGCTTGACTCAAGAACGTTATGACCGTTTGAAAGAAACAGCAATCCTCATGCACCCAGCTCCAGTCAATCGTGATGTAGAAATCGCAGATTACTTGGTTGAAGCACCAAAATCACGGATTGCCCAACAAATGACCAATGGTGTCTTTGTTCGAATGGCAATCTTAGAATCCGTACTGGCGAGTAGAAACGCCAACTAAAACACAAGACGTTAAAAGACGCCAGTGAGCGTCCACGAGAGGTGAAAATATGATAAAAAGACTTCTAGTATTAGAAGATGGCACAGTTTTTGAAGGTAAGGCCTTCGGAGCAGATATTGATGTAACTGGTGAAATTGTCTTTAATACAGGGATGACTGGCTACCAAGAATCCATTACAGACCAGTCTTATAATGGACAAATCTTGACCTTTACTTATCCTTTGGTGGGAAATTATGGAATTAACCGTGATGATTACGAATCCATTATTCCAACTTGTAAGGGAGTTGTTGTTTTCGAAGAAGCACGTAGAGCTAGTAACTGGCGCAACCAAATGACCTTGGATGAATTTTTGAAAGCCAAGAAAATTCCGGGTATTTCAGGGATTGATACACGTGCTCTTACCAAGATTATCCGTAAGCATGGTACCATGCGTGCAACCTTGACCCATGTTGGGGACAGTATGGACCATGTGACGGACCAGCTCCAAGCAACAGTCTTGCCGACAGACAATATCAAGCAGGTTTCTACTAAAACTTCGTATCCAGCTCCAGGAGTTGGTTTGAGCGTAGTGCTAGTGGACTTTGGTCTCAAGCACTCAATCTTACGTGAACTCTCTAAGCGCAACTGTAACGTGACAGTCGTTCCTTATTCAACAACGGCTGAAGAAATTCTCCATCTCAACCCTGACGGAGTTATGTTGTCAAATGGACCGGGAAATCCAGAAGATGTTCCCCAAGCACTGGATATGATTCGTGGTGTACAAGGAAAAATTCCAATTTTTGGTATTTGTATGGGGCACCAACTCTTTGCTATGGCAAACGGGGCTAAGACTTACAAGATGAAGTTTGGTCACCGTGGATTCAACCATGCGGTACGCGAAATTGCTACTGGACGTGTGGATTTTACAAGTCAAAACCATGGCTATGCAGTTAGCCGTGAGGATTTGCCAGAACACTTGATTATCACCCACGAAGAAATCAATGACAAGTCAGTTGAAGGTGTGCGTCACAGATACCAACCTGCTTTCTCTGTCCAATACCATCCAGATGCAGCTCCTGGTCCACACGACGCAAGCTACCTATTCGACGAGTTTATCGAGATGATGGAAGCTTTTAAACAATCAAACTAAGAACGAGTAAAAGCTCGTCGGAGAATTTATTTAATGTCGCTCAGTGAGGCGACGAATAGAAAGGAGAAGGGTGCTCCGTATTTGCTGAACTGAATACGGGCTACGGACGGTGCTAAAAAGATAGTTATTCCTAGAACTGACAGTTCTTCGTCATAACTCCTATTTTAGCTTTGTCCGCTTGACGCCCTTAATATCTTATATATGCTTAAACGTACTGATATTCAAAAAATTATGGTGATTGGTTCTGGTCCGATTATTATTGGTCAGGCTGCTGAGTTTGACTATGCTGGGACCCAGGCTTGCTTGTCGTTGAAAGAGGAAGGTTATGAGGTTGTTTTGGTTAACTCAAACCCTGCAACCATCATGACGGACAAGGAGATTGCGGACAAGGTTTATATTGAACCGATTACACTTGAGTTTGTGATACGTATTCTTCGTAAGGAGCGTCCAGATGCCTTGCTACCAACCCTTGGTGGGCAAACTGGTCTTAATATGGCCATGGAATTGTCTAAAAATGGTATCCTTGATGAGCTTGGTGTTGAGCTTCTGGGAACTAAATTATCTGCTATTGACCAAGCGGAGGATCGTGACCTCTTTAAACAATTGATGGAAGAGCTCAACCAACCAATTCCAGAATCTGAAATTGTTAACACTGTCGAAGAAGCAGTTGCCTTTGCAGCGACAATTGGTTACCCAGTTATCGTTCGTCCAGCCTTTACTCTTGGTGGTACTGGTGGTGGTATGTGTGCCAATGAGGAAGAATTGCGTGAAATCGCTGAAAATGGTTTGAAATTGTCACCTGTCACTCAATGTTTGATTGAGCGTTCGATTGCAGGTTTCAAGGAAATCGAATACGAAGTCATGCGTGACTCAGCTGACAATGCTTTGGTTGTTTGTAACATGGAAAACTTTGACCCAGTTGGGATTCACACAGGGGATTCCATTGTATTTGCCCCTGCGCAAACCATGTCAGACTATGAAAACCAAATGCTACGTGACGCGAGCTTGAGCATCATTCGTGCCCTCAAGATTGAAGGTGGATGTAACGTTCAGCTAGCCCTTGATCCACACAGTTTCAAGTATTATGTCATCGAAGTAAACCCTCGTGTATCGCGTTCGTCAGCTCTTGCTTCTAAGGCGACAGGTTACCCAATTGCCAAATTGGCTGCTAAGATTGCCGTCGGTTTGACCTTGGATGAGGTGATTAACCCAGTCACAGGTTCAACCTATGCCATGTTTGAACCAGCCCTTGACTACGTGGTTGCCAAGATTCCACGTTTCCCATTTGACAAGTTTGAAAAGGGTGAACGCCGTCTCGGTACACAAATGAAGGCGACTGGAGAAGTCATGGCGATTGGTCGTAACATCGAGGAATCTCTTCTCAAGGCCTGCCGCTCCCTTGAAATTGGGGTGCACCACAATGAAATACCTGAACTTGCAGCAGTTTCTGATGATGCCTTGATTGAAAAGGTTGTCAAAGCCCAAGATGACCGTCTCTTCTACGTATCAGAAGCCATTCGTCGTGGCTACACACCTGAAGAAATTGCAGAGCTTACAAAAATTGATATCTTCTATCTTGATAAACTCTTGCATATCTTTGAAATTGAGCAAGAATTGGGTGCTCATCCACAAGATCTAGAAGTTTTGAAAACAGCAAAATTGAATGGTTTCTCAGACCGTAAGATTGCTGAACTCTGGGGAACGACTGATGATCAAGTTCGCCAACTTCGCTTGGAAAACAAGATTGTTCCAGTTTATAAGATGGTAGACACTTGTGCGGCAGAGTTCGACTCTGAAACGCCATATTTCTATTCAACCTATGGTTGGGAAAATGAATCTATCAGATCTGATAAAGAATCTGTACTTGTCCTAGGTTCAGGTCCAATCCGTATCGGTCAAGGGGTTGAGTTTGACTACGCAACCGTTCACTCTGTTAAGGCTATCCAGGCAGCTGGTTATGAAGCTATCATCATGAACTCAAACCCAGAGACCGTTTCAACAGACTTCTCTGTATCAGATAAGCTTTACTTTGAGCCATTGACATTCGAAGATGTTATGAACGTCATTGACTTGGAACAACCAAAGGGAGTTATCGTTCAGTTCGGTGGTCAAACAGCCATCAACCTTGCGGAGCCATTGGCAAAAGCAGGTGTGACCATCCTTGGTACACAGGTTGCTGACCTAGACCGTGCCGAAGACCGTGACCTCTTCGAGCAAGCTCTCAAAGAATTGGATATTCCACAGCCACCAGGACAAACGGCTACCAATGAAGAAGAAGCAGCTCTTGCAGCTCGCAAGATTGGCTTCCCAGTTCTTGTCCGCCCATCTTATGTACTTGGTGGACGTGCCATGGAAATCGTTGAAAACGAAGAAGACCTTCGTTCTTACATGCGAACTGCTGTTAAGGCTAGTCCAGACCACCCAGTTCTTGTCGACTCTTATATCGTTGGGCAAGAGTGCGAAGTTGATGCCATTTCAGATGGTAAAAATGTACTCATTCCTGGTATCATGGAGCATATCGAACGTGCTGGTGTCCACTCAGGTGACTCAATGGCTGTTTACCCACCACAAACCTTGTCGCAAAAGGTTCAGGAGACCATCGCAGACTACACCAAACGCTTAGCAATCGGTCTTCACTGCCTTGGAATGATGAACATCCAGTTTGTTATCAAGGATGAAAAAGTCTACGTTATTGAGGTCAATCCACGTGCCAGCCGTACCGTTCCATTCCTATCTAAGGTAACCAATATTCCTATGGCTCAAGTAGCGACCAAGCTCATTCTTGGTCAAAGTTTATCAGAACTTGGCTACCAAAATGGACTTTACCCTGAAAGCACCCGTGTTCATATCAAGGCACCTGTCTTCTCCTTTACCAAACTAGCTAAGGTAGACAGCTTGCTCGGTCCTGAAATGAAGTCAACAGGTGAAGTTATGGGTTCTGATGCTACTTTGGAAAAAGCTCTCTATAAAGCCTTTGAAGCTTCTTATCTACACTTGCCAACTTTTGGTAATGTCGTCTTTACCATCGCTGATGATGCCAAAGAAGAAGCCTTGAACTTGGCTCGTCGTTTCCAAAACATTGGTTATGGAATCCTTGCGACAGAAGGGACAGCAGCCTTCTTTGCTAGTCATGGCTTGCAAGCCCAACCTGTTGGTAAGATTGGTGATGACGATAAGGATATCCCAAGTTTTGTACGCAAAGGAAGAATTCAAGCTATCATTAACACAGTAGGAACAAAACGAACTGCTGACGAAGATGGTGAGCAAATTCGTCGTTCAGCCATTGAACACGGGGTGCCCCTCTTCACAGCGCTAGATACAGCTAATGCCATGCTTAAGGTACTTGAAAGTCGTAGCTTTGTTACAGAAGCGATTTAAATAGAAAAATAAGATATAGCAGACTGAATTTAGAACAGTACACAGGAATACTAAAATATTTCTAGAAATTAATTTGAATTTTCTAATTGATTTGTTCGTATCTTATTTCAATCTACTATAGAAAAAAGTCTTTAAAATTATAAAACGCATAATATCAGGTGTTGAAAACCTTGATATTATGCGTTTTATTGTAGGAATATTTACTTCATTTTCTACTAAAATTATGTTTTTGAATAACCTCTATCTTAGTAGTTTGTATGGTCGCCCTCAATCAGTTTTTACGATAAGCTTTAATGCTATGACTATACCATTCTTGCATTTCTTTTGATGGTGGTGTCATATAATCCCCATACATCTGGGTTAAAAATTGGTCATATTTTTTTGGCACAGGCAACATACGACCTTCAAACTCAGTCAAAATCAGTTCTTTAAAGGTATCAACTGGGAAGATTTCTTTCATCCCTTCCTTACCGATCCCAATTCCTCCTTCATATTGAGGAGAGTTGGTTGTAGCATTTTTGACTAGCTGATCAATTTTCTTGTAAAAGTAACGGGGATTGACCACTCGGAGGGCATACCAGCTACATAATCTAAGAAAATCTTTTAATTTGCTATCACCGTGAACTGCGCGTGATTTTTTGATATAAGCCAGTTGACGAAGGGCTACATACTTATAACTCTTGTCGACAATGCTCAAGTCTGTAAATCGATCAATTGGGAAGACGTCGATGAAAAGGCTGGTATCATGACGCTTGTACTTAACATGGTCTTCGATAACAGTAGAAGTGTCCAAAATCGATGCGAAATTATGGAAGTACCAAGAAGAAGTATCGTAGGAAAGAACCTTGTAGCGAGGGTGATTTTCTGCTTCAATAATCTTCAGTAAACGCTCATAATCTTCACGATAGAGAGAAATATCAATATCATCATCCCAAGGAATCATACCTTTGTGGCGGATGGCTCCAAGCATGGTTCCATAACTGAGAAAATAAGGAATATCATGTTTCTTACAAGTCTCATCAATATAGTCTAGCAGGGCTAGTTGAATTTCTTTAATTTCTTCTTTTTCTAAATATTGCATTCTAATCCTCCAATTTGTAGGCATGAAATTCATGACTGTAGAAGCGTTTTTCTTCAGGTGGCAAGGTCATATAATCTCCATAAAATTGCGTCAAAATAGTATCAAATTTTTCAGGTGCAGGAAGGCTTAAATTCTCAAAGGGGAGATCAATTGTTTTATCGAAGGTACCACTTGGGAAGACTTCCTTCTCCTTAAATTTAGAAGGGATAAAAGCCATATACTGCCCATTCTCACGACTATATTTTTGAATTTCTTTCTCGATTTTATTTGCGAAATAACGAGGAGAAACAGGTCGAAGGAGCAACCAAAAGGCTGTTCGTATCCAATCTTTTAAAAGGCTATCCTTATAGACAATATTTTTATGTTTACTGAAAGACAGAAGTTTGAAGCTTTCCAGTTTATAACAAGTATCAATGACCTTAGGATCATCAAAGCGATCCATAGGGAAAATATCGATAAAAACACCAGACTCATAGGTTTTTGTATTTCGAGTATCAATAATTTTAGTTGTACTGTCGGTTATTTTGATAAAGTTGTTAAAGTAGTTCTTATCAGTTTCTAAGGAAAGGAGCTTATATTTGCTTTTTTCCTTTTGAAAAATGTTAATAAATCGTTGGTAGTCTTCTCTAGGCATGGACAGATCAATATCGTCGTCCCAAGGGATAAAGCCCTCATGTCGAACCGCCCCAATCAGAGTACCGTAGTTAATAATATAGTTGATATTGTGCTTTTTACAGAGAGTATCAATATAATCCAAAATTTCTAATTCAATTTGTTTGGCATCTTCAATGGTTAGTTGTTTCATTTTAAACTCCTATGATTTTTTGAATTTATTTTTTAAGGCTAGGACATGGTTTAAAAATTCATAGAAAATGCTATCTTTTGTGAAAACAAGTAGACTAATATAAGAGATAGCTGATAACAAGATAATCAAACCAGTATTAATCAAAAATGGCAAATTAATGACCATATCCACAGGATACACGAAATTAATCAGGAAATAAATTGCTACAAAGGAAAGTGAAAAGAGAGAGTATCGAACAGTATAGCTAAAGATATGTCCCAAGTGGATGAGTTGTTTTCTATGGATGAAAATGATATAGAAAACAAGTAGAGAGGCCTCTGATAACATAGTTGTCAGTAAGTAGTATTCAGGAGCCACGATATGGTTGAAAAAGAGGAGACTATTTAAGCCCAAATTGAGTAGCCCAGCAAAGACTGTATAGACTGTGATACGTTTTTCATAGCCATTGGTAAAGAGAATTTGGGAACCAAGAATGGTATCTAAGGCCAGGATAATCGTACGAAAAGCGAAGAGAGAGGTCAAGATGCCACCTCCGATATATTTTTCACTACCGTAAAGTAGGATGGCATTTGGTCCTAAAACCATGAGTCCGAAACTGAGTGGAATGATAAAGAAGTTAAAGATTCGACTACCTCTATTAACCAGAGAAACATAGGCTTCCTTATCGCCTTTTCCTAGATAGTAACTAAGACGAGGCACACTCACTCCGATAGCTCCTGTTACAACACCAGCAATAACGGTCACAATTCGTTGAGCTATGGTGTAGTAACTAACGTTGACATCAATCCCTGTTTTAACGAGGAAGAGACGATCCAAAAAAGTGAAGAGCATATTGGCATTAGCAAAGACCAACATGGCTGTCAGAGGGAGAAAGAGCGGTTTAAAATCACTGATGTGAATTTTAACAAGCTTAATGTCTCTTTTAATCCAAAAATAACTAATCAGATAGTTAATCAGTGTCGATAAACTCATCACAAGTGTATAGACAACAATATCGTGTTCATTTTTGACAAACAGGAAAATAGAGACCAGCATCAGGATACGGATGAAGGCAGTTTTGTAAAAGAGAAAACTATAATTTTCCAGAGCTTCATTGACCCATTCGATTGAAAAAATCTGGGCAATGAGTTGAATCCCCATAACAAGGTAGACCTTTTTGACGATTGGATTATCTGTAAAGAAGAGAGGATAGGCTAGGATATAGACCGCAGTGGTCAAAATTGTACAAGCTATGCACAAATAAAAAAGACTGGAGAAGGTTCTATTCAGATCTTTTTTGTTATCCTTGACATTACTGATGGCTCGTAAACCGTAGTTATAGACCCCATAAGTCGCAAAGGGTAAGAAAAATGACAAAATAGTGTCGACTGAGTTGAAGTAACCATAGTCAGTTCGGTCCAAGACACGCGCGACGTAGGTTCCAGTTAAGATGGGAAAAATAATATTCAAGACACGAATTCCCATGTAAGATAGAGCATTTAATTTTATACTTTTCATTCAATTTACCTCGTTTTTCATTATATCATAAAGTCAGCTAATAAGAAATGAAGGGCAGTAATACTCTTCGAAAATCAAATTCAAACCACGTCAGCGTCGCCTTACCGTACTCAAGTACAGCTTACGGCTAGCTTCCTAGTTTGCTTTTTGATTATGGCTTCAAGCCAGT
>NZ_VMNC01000112.1:0-12674 GCF_013277505.1 Streptococcus sp. k-378
AGCACTGCTTTGAGGTTGTAGATAGAACTGACGAAGTCAGTAACATATATACGGCAAGGCGAAGCTGACGTGGTTTGAAGAGATCTTCGAAGAGTATTAACTCTCACCTATTTATGCAAAGGAATCTTATGGAAGTTTATTTTTCAGGAACCATTGAACGGATTATTTTTGAAAATCCCAGCAATTTTTATCGTATCCTTCTCCTAGAAATCGACGATACAGACGCAGAAAGCTTTGATGATTTTGAAATCATTGTCACGGGCACCATGGCTGATGTGATTGAGGGAGAAGACTATACTTTTTGGGGACAAATTGTCCAGCACTCCAAGTATGGGGAGCAACTGCAAATCAGTCGTTATGAACGCGCAAAACCAACTAGCAAGGGGCTTGTCAAATACTTTTCGAGTAGCCATTTCAAGGGAATTGGTCTCAAGACAGCTCAGAAAATTGTGGATACCTACGGTGACAATACCATTGACGAAATTCTGCAACACCCAGAAAAGCTAGAAGGTATCTCAGGACTCTCTGCCAAAAATCGCGAGGCTTTCGTTTCCACTCTCCGCCTCAACTACGGAACCGAGATGGTTTTGGCCAAACTGGCCAACTACGGCATTCCCAACAAACTAGCCTTCCAGATTCAAGATTTTTACAAGGAAGAAACCCTTGATGTGGTTGAAAATTATCCCTATCAACTGGTTGAGGATATTAAGGGTTTGGGATTTACTATTGCTGACCAACTAGCGGAAGAATTAGGCATCGAAAGTCAGGCTCCTGAACGCTTCCGTGCCGGTCTAGTTCATAGTCTTTTTCAGGCCTGTATGGAAACAGGGGATACCTATGTTGAAGCACGGGATTTGCTGGAACAAACCCTTACTCTCCTTGAATCTTCTCGCCCCGTGGAACTGGACCCCAGCCAAGTGGCTCAAGAACTCTCCTACCTGATCGAAGAAGACAAGGTTCAGCAGATTGATACCAAAATTTTTGACAACAGCCTCTTTTTCGCTGAGGAAGGCATCCGCAGTCACTTGATTCGTATCCTTGAAAAAGGAAAACAGAAGAGCCAAGATTTAGAAACTATTCAAAAACATATCACTACTGTCGAGGAAGAACTGGGGATTGAGTATGATAGCATTCAAAAACAGGCTATTTGTGACGCTATCCAAAATAAGGTCTTTATCCTGACAGGTGGACCTGGTACTGGTAAGACGACTGTTATCAATGGTATCATCGCTGTTTATGCCCTTTTAGAAGGACTTGACCTCAGGAAGAAAAGCAACCTGCCGATTCTTCTTGCTGCTCCAACTGGACGAGCAGCTCGTCGCATGAATGAATTGACAGGCTTGCCAAGCGCGACTATACACCGTCACTTGGGAATGACAGGCGACGATGGTACTAGTCATCTGGAAGATTATCTGGATGCTGACTTTATTATCGTGGATGAATTTTCCATGGTGGATACTTGGCTGGCCAATCAACTCTTCTCCAACATCTCTTCTAACAGTAAGATTCTCATCGTGGGAGATAGCGATCAGCTACCGTCTGTCAGCCCTGGACAAGTTCTAGCTGACCTCCTTCATATTCCTTTAATTCCTCAGACTCGCTTGGAAAAAATTTATCGGCAAAGCGAAGAATCAACCATCGTCACCCTAGCTAGTCAAATCCGACAGGGCATCTTTCCAGCCGATTTCACCCAGAAAAAAGCTGACCGTTCCTACTTTGAAATTGCTAGTGGCCATATTCCTGCTACGATTGAGAAAATCTTAGGCGCTGCCCTCAGAAGTGGCATTCCTGCCCGTGATATCCAAGTTCTGGCTCCCATGTACCGAGGGACGGCAGGGATTGATGCCATCAACCAACTCATGCAAGACCTCCTGAACCCACCACAAAAAGACCAACTCAGTTTTGAAGCTCCCCAGTGCCACTATCGTAAGGGAGATAAGGTCATTCACTTGGTCAACGATGCTGAAATCAATGTCTTTAATGGAGATTTAGGAGCTATCACAGACCTGATTCCTGGTAAATACACCGAGTCGAAGCAAGATGAGATTGTCATTGATTTTGATGGTAACGAGGTCTCTTACCCACGTAACGAATGGTACAAGATTCGCTTGGCCTATGCTATGAGTATCCATAAGTCCCAGGGAAGTGAGTTCCCTGTTGTCATCCTACCTATCACCAGCGCTAGTAGGCGTATGCTGGAGCGCAATCTCATCTATACAGCCATTACACGTGCCAAAAGTAAACTCATCTTACTAGGCGAATTACAGGCCTTCGATTATGCCACCCAACACATTGGAACTGCCCGAAAGACCTATCTGATTGAACGCTTCAGTGATTTAATTGAAAATGTTGAAGAAAAGCAACCAGCTATCTATGAAACAGCCACATCAAGCGCCTCTGAACAATCCTACATCCTAACCGAAGAAAACTGGGACAGCATCTCAGCCATGATTGGGATTACAGACGCAGACCTCAAAGAGATTTTTGGAAAATAGTGCATCAGAAAACCCACCTAATCAGGTGGGCTTTTATCTTATTAAGATTATTTTACTGTTGCTGTGCTTGTAATCAATTCAACAGCTTTTTTGATTGTGATATCGTGTTTCAACATATCAGCCGAAAGCAAGCTTTGTACTTGAGCAACTTCCATGTTGTAATCTGCTGCCAATTGCTCAACTTCTTTTTGGATTTCTTCTTCTGAAGCGTCAAACCCTTCAGCTTTGGCAACTGCTTCGATAACAAGGTTAGTCTTAGTACGTGACTCAGCTTCTCCCTCGTATTGTTTGTGAAGGTCTTCTTGAGTAGTTCCAGTGATTTGGAAGTACATGTCAGGGTTGATACCTTGACGTTGCAAGTTTCCAAGGAATTCGTTTACTGAGCGGTGAACTTCTTCGTGAATCATTTCTTCTGGAAGTTCTACGATTTCAGCGTTTTCTACAGCTTTATCGATTGCTGCACCTTCAACTGCATCTTTGTATGCTTCTTCTTTAGCAGCAGCCAATTCCTTGCGGTATTTTTCTTTCAATTCAGCAAGTGTTTCAACTTCTTCATCGATGTCTTTTGCAAGCTCATCGTCAAGAGCTGGAACTTCTTTAGCTTTTACTTCGTGGATAGTTGTTACGAATTTAGCTTCTTTACCTGCAAGGTCTTCTGCTTGGTAGTCTTCTGGGAATGTTACGATAACATCAACAGTTTCGCCAGCTGAGTGACCTACCAATTGGTCTTCGAAACCAGGGATGAATTGACCTGAACCAAGTCCAAGTGAGAAGTTTTCACCTTTTCCGCCATCAAATTCAACACCATCGATAGAACCAACAAAGTCAATCACAACAGTGTCACCGTTTTCAGCAGCAGCTTCTTTGATAACCAATTCAGCCAAGTTGTTGCGTTCGCGTTCGATACGCTCTTCAACGTCAGCATCAGTTACTTCTTTTTCTAGATCAACTGATACTTCAAGGTTTTTGTAGTCACCCAATTTAACTTCAGGTTTTGTCACGACTTCAGCTGTGATAACCCAGTCTTGACCTTTTTCCATTGAAGTTACATCAATTTTTGGTTGAGCAACGACTTCAAGACCAGCTTCTTTTACAGCTGCTTCATAAGCATTTGGCAAAAGAGCGTTCATAACATCTTGGTAAAGTGACTCTTCACCAAATTTTTTGTCGAAGATAGGACGTGGAAGGTGACCTTTACGGAAACCTGGAACATTAAGAGATTTCTTAACTGAGTTGAAGACACGATCCAATTCTGGTTTGATTTGGTCTTGAGAGATAGTGAAAGTCAAGACACCACGGTTTGTTTCTTTGTTTTCAAATGATACAGACATTCTGTCATTTCTCCTTAAAATTTTTTAAATACAGTCTATTATAACATTTTCTATAAATAAAATCTAGACTAATGCAGACAATTATAGACAACAAGCCTTTTTGCTAACTAAATGAAAGTTCTATAATGAAGTTAGTCACCCAGCCCTCCTAAAAATTAGATGTTTTAACTAGCTGATAGCTAGCCCTCTATTTCATTTGATAAGAGGCTTGATGCTGTTAGGCTGACAAGCCAAGGCTAAGATTAGCCTTGGTTTAGCTGACAAAACTGCTTCAAGGGTTCCTCTTGTCAAATGAAAGCAAAATAATTGCCCTCAATCTCACCATTTTTTTTGGGACATAATCACTTTCGATTGACAGTTTGTTCTACACTTTCAAGGATGGAATAGACAGCAAAAAGAACCCTGCTTTTCTGAAAAAGAGGTCTCCTTGCTAAGTTTAATTTACATAAATAGCCAGTGTTTGATAGGGTTTGAGTAGAATTTTCTCAGACACTTCTGCGTCTTCATAGTTTGAAATCAAAATTTGTCCATTTTGGTAGACTGCTGGCAAGTCGATTTCCACTTCTTTGGCATAAAAGTTATTGAGCACTAGTAACTTTTGATCCTCAAACTGGCGTTCAAAAGCATAGACTTGTTTGCTATCTTCAAAGGCTGGTTTGTAATTTCCTTCTGAAATGATTGGCATTTCCTTACGCAGTCGAATCAAGTCTTGATAGAAGGTGAAAATCGGACCCTGGATTTCATTTTCTACATTGATGTATTTATAGGATTTACCAGCTTTCAACCATGGAGTGCCTGTTGAAAATCCTGCATTTTCAGAAGTATCCCACTGCATGGGAATGCGTGAATTATCACGCGACTTAGCTTGAATAATCTGGAAGGCTTTTTCCTGACTCTTCCCTTCCTCTAAGAGCATCTGATAGGCATTAAGCGATTCGACATCCACGTAATCAGCCATAGAATCATAGTCTGGGTCAATCATCCCGATTTCCTCACCCATGTAGATATAAGGTGTCCCACGTGACAGGTGAATGCTGGCTGCTAGCATAGTGGCTCCTTCCTTGCGGAAGTTTTGAATATCGACAAAACGGTTCAAGGCACGTGGTTGGTCGTGATTGTTCCAGAAGAGAGCACTCCAACCACCTTTATCACTCATTTCCTTGCCCCAGCTATGGTAAAGACTCTTCAACTCTTCAAAATCAAAGGGAGCCAAGGTCCACTTTTGTCCATCCTTATAGTCCACCTTGAGATGATGAAAATTAAAGGTCATGGATAATTCCTGACGGTCAGGCGACGAATAAAGGACACAATTTCCCATGGTGGTTGAGGACATTTCCCCAACTGTCATAAAACTATCGTCTGATCCAAAAGTGGCTTGATTCATCATACGCAAATAGTCATGAACGATGGGCTTGTCTGTGTAAGCTGGCTTTCCTTCATTTTCAGGACAATCCACTAAGACTTCATCCTTGCCAATCAAATTGATCACATCAAATCGGAAACCTTTGACACCCTTGTCGCGCCAGAAATTAACAACCTTGAAAAGCTCCTTACGGACATTGGGATTGCGCCAGTTAAGGTCAGCCTGGGTATCATCAAAGAGGTGAAGGTAGTATTTCCCTGTATTCCCAAAGGGCGCCCATGCAGAGCCACCAAACTTAGACTGCCAATCTGTTGGTTGGTCTTGGATGAAGAAAAAGTCTTGATAATACTTATCACCAGCTAGGGCTTTCTGAAACCATTCATGCTCTGTCGAACAATGATTAAGTACCATGTCCAGCATAAAGTCAATCTTGTGCTCTTTACCGACACGCACCATTTCCTCAAAATCAGTCATATCACCAAAAAGAGGATCCACTGCCATATAATCTGAAATATCGTAACCATTATCCCGTTGAGGGCTTGGGTAAAACGGATTGAGCCAGACCATATCCACACCTAGTTTGGCTAAATAGGGAATTTTTTCGATAATCCCACGGAAATCCCCAATACCGTTTTCAGTGGTGTCTTTGTAAGATTTTGGATAGATTTGATAGACTACTTTTCCTTTATCAAGTGTCATCTGTTTCTCCTTTTCTGATAAAAGGGAGGAAGCAGTCTTCCGTCCCTATTTGTGCTATTTCAATTATACTCAATGAAAATCAAAGAACAAACTAGGAAGCTAGCCACAGGTTGCTCAAAACACTATTTTGAGGTTGCAGCTAGAGCTGACGTGGTTTGAAGAGATTTTCGAAGAGTATTAGATTCGTGTAGCGACCATGAGAGATGCTCCAGCTTGGATCGTTGTCGGATAAGTTCCAGTAATAGTCGCTGTATAAGCATCTTGGTTGGTGATGATAACAGGAGTTTCTGTCACCAGACCTGCAGCCTTAATGACATCCATATCAAAACGAATCAGTTTCTGACCAACTTTGACATGATCTCCTTGGGCTACAAGACTTTCAAATCCTTTGCCATCAAGACCAACTGTATCCATACCGATGTGAATGAGCAATTCCACTCCCTCATCAGAGACAATACCGATGGCATGCTTGGTAGGGAAAAGAACTGTCACTGTCCCATTGACTGGAGAAGTCAACTCACCTTGGCTTGGTTCAATGACCAGACCTTGCCCCATGACACCTGATGCAAAAACAGGATCTGTCGCTTGACTCAATTCTTTCACTTGGCCAGTTAGTGGGCTAACAATCTCTACCGGAGTAAGTTCTACTGGTTCATGACTTACAAATTCTGTTTCTTCTTGAGCAACGAATTCTGCCTGCAAGTCCGTATCGCCCTCTGTTTTTGTGAAGAGACCAGCCTTGCGGAAGAAGAAAGTCAAGAGCATTGGAACAACAATCGCAACTAGCATAGTTCCTGAAAATGGCAGCATGTACTGAGGTTGAATAGAGAGAATACCTGGCAAACCACCGATACCAATAGAAGCCGCAGTTACATTAAAAGTAACGGATAACATGCCTGCAAGGGCTGAACCAGTCATCCCAGCAACAAATGGATAAATATATTTTACGTTAACCCCAAAAAGAGCTGGTTCTGTAACACCGAGATAGGCTGAAATGGTTGCAGGAAGTGAAACCTGAGCCTCACGCTCATCATGGCGATGCATGAAATAATAGGCAAACACGGCTGAGCCTTGAGCAATATTAGAAAGAGCAATCATTGGCCAGAGGGCAGTGCCACCAGCATCCGCAATCAATTGTGTATCAATGGCATTGGTCATATGGTGCAGACCTGTGATGACAAATGGAGCGTAGAGGGCACCAAAAATTGCACCGAAGAGCCATTTAACTGGACCAGTTAAACCTGCCAAGACAACTGATGAAAGTCCTTGTCCAATTGTCCAACCGATTGGTCCCAAAACAGTATGAGCCAAAATCAAGGCTGGAATCAATGACAAGAAAGGTACAAAAATCATAGAAATGACTTCTGGGATATGCTTGCGCCAGAAGATTTCAAGATAAGACAGACTCAAACCTGCAAGCAAGGCTGGGATAACTTGGGCTTGGTAACCGATACGATTAACAGTAAAATAGCCAAAATTCCAAACCCAGTTTGCCGCGATATCAGCTGCTGGCGTTGAAGCAACCGCATAGGCATTGAGCAACTGAGGCGATACCAAACAGATTCCGAGAACAATTCCCAAAATTTGGCTGGTTCCCATCTTACGAGAAACAGACCAAGTAATCCCTACTGGTAAGAACTGGAAGATAGCTTCACCAGGCAACCAGAGGAAGTGATTGACACCTGCCCAAAACTGAGAGGATTCTGTGATGGTCTTGCCATCCAACATCGACCAATGGACACCTTCCAAGACATTACGGAAACCGAGGATCAATCCTCCGACTATCAAGGCTGGAATAATCGGAGTAAAAATCTCCGCCAGAGTGGTCATAACACGTTGGACCACGTTTTGATTACTCTTAGCTGCAGACTTGGCTGCTTCTTTGGAAACACCCTCAATACCTGAAACGGCTGTAAAATCATTATAAAAGATGAGCACGTCATTTCCAATGATTACCTGAAATTGACCTGCATTTGTAAAAGTTCCTTTAACAGCTGGAATTGACTCGATAGCTTTAACATTAGCCTTCTTATCATCTCCTAAAACAAAGCGCATCCGTGTCGCACAGTGAGTTACGGCAGTCACATTTTCTTTGCCTCCAATTGCCTGAAGCAGATCTTTGGCTTCTTGTTCAAATTTTCCCATTTGATTCTCCTTATACTTGTCAAAGCAAGTTTGATTTGATAAGTATATTGTAAACGATACCAAACTTGTCTGCAACTTGTTTGGTATAAAAAGGGTGTTTTTTTGTAAATTTTCTAGCACTTGTATGGTAAAATAGATACAGGTGTTCATTAAACTAGACTAAAAACCTATTTAAGCAGGCAAAATGAAGAAATACCAACAATTATTTAAGCAAATCCAAGAAACCATTCAAAACGAGACTTACGCTGTCGGAGATTTCCTTCCTAGCGAGCACGACCTTATGGAGCAATATCAAGTGAGTCGTGATACCGTCCGAAAGGCCCTGTCTCTCCTCCAAGAGGAAGGATTGATCAAAAAGATAAGAGGGCAAGGTTCTCAAGTCGTCAAAGAAGAAACCGTCAATTTCCCTGTATCCAACCTAACCAGCTACCAAGAACTAGTTAAAGAACTTGGACTGCGCTCTAAAACCAACGTGGTCAGTCTGGACAAGATTATTATTGATAAAAAATCCTCACTGATAACCGGTTTCCCAGAGTTTCGGATGGTTTGGAAGGTGGTCCGCCAGCGTGTGGTGGATGATCTGGTATCCGTTCTGGATACGGACTATCTGGATATGGAACTCATCCCAAATCTCACTCGCCAAATTGCTGAGCAGTCTATCTATTCTTATATAGAAAATGGCCTCAAACTCCTTATTGATTATGCTCAGAAGGAAATCACCATTGACCACTCAAGCGACCGAGACAAGATTCTCATGGACATTGGCAAAGACCCTTATGTCGTTTCGATTAAATCAAAAGTCTATCTCCAAGACGAACGCCAATTTCAGTTTACCGAAAGTCGCCATAAGTTAGAAAAATTTAGATTTGTAGATTTTGCAAAGAGACAAGATAGCAAAACAACTTAAAATCATTTTCAGATTTTAAGTTGTTTTGCTTATTTTTCAATTGCTTCACCTACTTAGGCCACCCTAACCAAACCGCAAATAAAATGAGTGCTATCCCAGTCAAAAATCCTGCAAATGCCCATTTTTTATTTGATTTTCTAAGTTTAGTAATCGCTATAAAAGCGAGCAAAATACCAAGAAGCATAGAAAATACCATTACAAAAAATCCCATCTTAGTTTTTCCTCTCTATAGAAACTATTTTTTTGTGCCACCCAGCAACTTCTCCATCATGAGTAACGGTTACAATAGTTGTATTAAAATCTCGATTAAAATCGAAAAGCAAATTCATTAATTTTCTCTTATTGTCAGTATCTAAAGAAGCTGTTGGTTCATCACATAAAATCACTCTCGGTCTCATAATGATTGCTCTCGCAAAGACAGCCCTCGCCTTTTCCCCTCCAGAACACTCTAAAGGTTTCTTTTTAAGTATAGATTTTATTCCTAGAGTATCGACTATATTGTTGAATATTTTTTCATTCTCTTTTTTATCTATTTGAGTATATAATAAGGGTAATTTTATATTTTCTTCTATGGTTAGTGAATGAATCAGAGCCGACTCTTGAAGAACAAAACCTATTTTCTGATTTCGCCACTCTGCTCGTTGATTTAGGTTTAATTTTTCCGTTTTCTCTCCAAACAAAAGGTAACTCCCGCTATAATCTATATCTAGTAAACCTAAAATATTGAGTAAACTCGTTTTACCTACCCCAGATTGACCAATAATAGCTACTGTCTCACCTTCGTATACCTCCAGTTTGAATCCCTCTAAAATAGTACATTTTATTTTTTTACTTATATATCGTTTCTCTTTTATGACCAAGTCAATAATTTTACTCATTGTATACCCCCAAAGAAATTGGTATTTTTCTAATTTTCCATAATAAAATTTCAACAATCATAATACCTAATAACAAATCAAAGAATCCCACAGCCATCAGAGATAGCCAATCCATTTCAATCAAACCAAAGAGACCAAATGTAGAAAACGAAGAATCTTTTCTTATCCAACTCCCATACCTAGAGAAACTAGTGAAACTAAAAAGAAGTACAAAGTTAATGAAAAAGAGCGTGAAATAATATAGATAAAAAACTGTTCGGAGTCTTGTATAAGTTAAACCAACAAATAGATGCACTGTGAAATCTTTAATGTTGAGTCTAAGAGCAAGTAAGGAACTCCAAAGAGTAATTCCACTTAGAACAAGAACTAGAGAAAGTATGATAAACATGATAAATCTAATTGACTCAAAATAGTCATCAGAAAAATCCGACACATTTTCTTTCTGCGTATAAAAATTAAAGTCGAGACCAAGATTAGTCTGCAGATACGTAGCTAGTTCCCTAACCTGCTCCTTTGAAGTATCAAGAAGTATTAAATCAAATAGTGATTGAAGTTGAAATCCTTTTTTAGACTGCTGGAGAAATCTTTCGTTTACAGGTAAGATAATAGAATAATTATAATATTGTTTTGAACTCAGGGCATATAGATTAGATCGATACGTATTTTCTTTTAAAATCCCTCGAACTCTTAGTATCACCTCTTCTTCAAGAGCTGGATCCTCGATCTTTATTGTTGAACCAATAGGATACTCCTTACCAAGTCCAGCACCGAGTAAAACAGGAATTTCAGAGCTATGTTCCAATTCATAATCAAAATTCAAGTTTTCTCCTTGAACAATTTCAAACTGTGGCGTCAGTTTGCTATATGTTTCATTTAAATAAGCTACTGTAACATCCATCCCATCTTTATTTGCTAAAGGAACTACAAAGCCATCTGAAAACAAGGCATATTTAAACCATTTGTTCAAGTGTTTATAAATTTTTTGAGTGTCCTCATTGCGAATATTACCCATATCTGTTTCACTACTAGGGTCCAAATTCGCAATAAAAGAATTTGGTTGTTCAAAATACTTTACTTCATTATATCCTTGTAAAGTCGATACCGTGGAACGCACACCTATAAAAACCATGTAGTTACAGACAAAAATCAATGCTAAAACTGCAAAGAAAGTTAGTAAATTTTTTAGAAAAATATTCCTAATTATAAATTTAATAATTTTCATATTTTTCCTACCTTTCTTAAACTAATTAAAGTATAAAGTAATAGTAGACAGAACAGGTAAAAACTATTTCTACATTGAATGTGAGTTACAAGAGATATCCCTACCGTTATAAAAAATGAACAACATAAAAGTAAAAAAGAATCAAGTAAATAGCGAATAATTATCAATTGTTTGGTGTCTCCAACCAGTACTCTACAATAAATTTCTACTTTTTTTCTTGACAACAGTTGATGTTGAAACACGATAACAACTACTGTAAAGAGTAAGACAAGAATAAATTGATACTCATATAATGATTTTAAAGTGTTTTTTAAAAAATAAAATTCATTCTCCTTAGTCTTAGCATAATCAAGAAGTAAATTACAAGCAAAACATATACTATAGCAATTAAATAATTCGCATCTCTCACCGATTCTAAATAAAGATTTCTTCACCTCTCTACCCTCCTACTCTTAACTAAAAGAATGATGACTGCATTTCATCAGTAGTTAATAGATTCGTCTATTTGAAGAAGTCGATATAATTATCCGTTATTCCAAGTGAATTTTGTTCTATATTTATCTCCCCAACGAATCAAATCATCCCACACAGAGCCTGTTACTTTTCCGTGATACGCCGTCTTAGTTAATAGTGTCTTTCCATTCCTAGTGTATTTGAACGAAGCCCAACTATATCCCGAGCCAGGATAATTCCAAGCTGCTCCATTATATTTAACTTGAAGAACTTCTTCACTAGAAGCTCCATTATAAGAGTTTCCAAAAGTAGCTGCATAAGCAACATTTACAAAACTAGCTACAAGAACCAATGCTAGCAAAACTTTTGTTATCTTTTTACAAAAATTATTATTCTTTACCATTTATATCCTCCTTTGTTGCAGTTATCATAAGTACATTATACAATGTATATTTCACTTTAGTCAAGCGCTTTCATATCAAAAATCATTATAACTTCTATACGGTAACTTCTGTTCTGGATACGGACTATCTGGATATGGAACTAATCCCAAATCTCACTCGCCAAATTGCTGAGCAGTCTATCTATTCTTATATAGAAAATGGCCTCAAACTCCTTATTGATTATGCTCAGAAGGAAATCACCATTGACCACTCAAGCGACCGAGACAAGATTCTCATGGACATTGGCAAAGACCCTTATGTCGTTTCGATTAAATCAAAAGTCTATCTCCAAGACGGACGCCAATTTCAGTTTACCGAAAGTCGCCATAAATTAGAAAAATTTCACTTTGTAGATTTTGCAAAACGCAAGAAATAAAAGACTGAGACACTAGATCTCAGCCTTTTTCGGCTCTATAATATTTGTAGTGGGTAAATCCCCTATAGATATTATGGAGCCTATTTTATTGTAGAAAAAAAGTCCCATAAGATCTATAATGAAAAGCGACAAAACAACTCATTAGAAAGAATCATATGGAACAATTACATTTTATCACAAAATTACTAGACATTAAAGACCCTAATATCCAGATTTTAGACATCATCAATAAGGATACACACAAGGAAATCATCGCCAAACTGGACTACGACGCCCCATCTTGCCCTGAGTGCGGAAGTCAAATGAAGAAATATGACTTTCAAAAACCTTCTAAAATTCCTTATCTTGAAACGACTGGTATG
>NZ_VMNC01000113.1:0-10176 GCF_013277505.1 Streptococcus sp. k-378
TAATACTCTTCGAAAATCTCTTCAAACCACGTCAGCTTTGCCTTGCCGTAGATATGGTTACTGACTTCGTCAGTTCTATCCACAACCTCAAAACAGTGTTTTGAGCTGACTTCGTCAGTCTTATCTACAACCTCAAAGCAGTTCTTTGAACAACCTGCGGCTAGCTTCCTAGTTTGCTCTTTGATTTTCATTGAGTATAAAGTGTTGTAAATACTGTATTGTAGCTAGTTCTTAACCTTTAGAGAACTGGCTAGCTTTACGAGCTTTCTTAAGATCTGGTTTGGAAAGTATAGATTTCAATTAGACTAAAAACAGCGAAATATCAAGGATTTTAAAAAAGATATCTACTAATTAATTTATAAAATATGAATTAATAGATTCTAAATAGGGGAATAGTTTAGGTCTGTAAAAGATTAAATAATTTCTATTTTAGCTGTTAGAAACGTTGGTACATCAATGTTTTTAGAATGCTACATAATAAAAGGTAGAGTAAATAGTAGAGTAGTTATTGCGTTAGTTCAGCAATCTTATCGATATAAAGATTAACAGATTCTAACTTTCTTTGCGGTGCTAACTCGGCGTATGTGTCCATTGTTGTTGAAATTGATTTATCTTTTTTGATTTTTTAATGACCTTTTTGCCATTATGGATAATTTTTTCAGTTTCATCAGAAATCAAAAATTTTTTTCTTTGAATATTGAAATTTGCGAATGTCTTGGAAAGTCTAAGACAGCTAGATTGTATAGAAATTAAGTCATCATCCGACAAAGAATTCATTCTTTTATTTACAGTTTCCAAATCTCTAAATAAAATAGAGCCGAAGCAGTGGTAAAACATATTTTCAACAAGCTTGGCAATATCTCCAAAAATAATTTCTTTATAGTCTAAGTCGGTTTGAGTATTCAAATAAAGCAATATTGAAGTGGTAACTTGTTGCTTTTCCTTTTCAACTTGACTAACTTGACCTGCATTGCTTAGTTCGCTTTGTGTAATATTGTGTTTTTTTCTTAAATTTTTGATACGAGTAGGTAGTTCATGTGAATAATTTTCTTCAAAAAATTTCATATACAATCCCCCTATAATCATGGAAAAGTAGTAAAAATAGTTGTTATCCTAGTTGATTAAAAAAATCTTTGATTTCCTCATCTTTTATAAAATAATATATAATTTTCCCATCTCTTCTAGTGTCCAAGATGTTTTGATTGGCTAGTTTACGAAGATGGTGGGAGGCAGATGCCATACTGAGATTTAGTAAACAGGCTATATCACAGACACAGAGTTCTTCAACAGCAAGGAGATAAAAGATGATATTTATCTGTTTATTATCGGTAAACTTTGATAAAATACGAAGTGATTTTTGGACTTTTTCCTTTTCACGGTAGTTCGTCGCGGTTGTAACATTTTGTTGATTTATAATATTCACTTGGCAAATACTATCTTTTTTCATAATTTTTTCTCCTAGCCGAACACAGTCCTTAGCATGTCAAAGCTGTTGTTTTCAATCAGAATATACATCCCCAATCCTAAATAGACAACGGCAATAAACCATCTGCTATATTTTTCCAAAGTTTCTCCAACAGAAGGGACTTGTGCCAATTTTTGGGCAGAAAAAACCAAGAGATAAATCATGACTAGAAAAGTAAGTAAAGTCACTATCAAATTCGCTAAATTTAAGGTGGTAAAATATGGGACAAAGACACCAATATTGTCAGCGCCACAACTTGCAAAAGTAATCATAGCGACTAGAAAAATCAGGTTTTTATTGTCTTTTCGCAAACCATCTTTTGCAATAGCTTCTCCATCAGAATCTCCTAAAAGCAAAACTTTGAGGCCTAGGAAAATTGGAATCAAACCGAGTAAACCTAAAATCTCTTTACTAGGAATATAATTTAAGACAAATGCAAAAAGCAAACTTAGCAATATTAGACTAACAGAGCCTAGAAATTGTCCTAAATAGATGTTAATGATGTCTTTTCTGCTTTTTCTTTTGGCAAAAAATAACATTAGGATAATAAGTAAGTCTACGGCTGTCCCAGAATACAGGATTATTGAAGTAACAACATTTTGAATCATAAAACACCTCATTCAAATATATTTTTGAATGTATTCTAACATTAAACTTTGTAGATGTCAACTTAAAATCCACCAAAATATAGATAAGAAGTTAGTGTACCAAATATTAAAAAGCCCTGCCATCGAAATGATAGCAGGGCTTAACTTCAATATCCAGATGATATATTTATCTAAAAAAGGTAGAGTTTTTATTGATTTGTAGTGCTATATAATGAGTTTCCAAAAATCAAAAATCGCTTAAAATCAGTATTTTGACATCTATTGACGTGTACTGAAATCCTTACTTAACCTCTGTAAAAATTAACTTCTACACCTACAAAGCTTATTCTGACAGACTTTATACAGTCTAAGAAAAAAAGTAGAGATTCATACAGTATCTAGATTTTTCAAAAATTCTTTATCATCAAATATGATTAACAAAACTATCCAAATCAAATCCGATACATTGCTTCAAAGAATTCTTTAGTTGTTTGACTATCGAGGGCTTTTATTAAAAAATTTTTTCAAATAATTGCCACCTTGGCACATAAATTCTTGCTTTCTAAATTTAAATGTGATATATTTATAACATAAAATTTAAGTGTTATATATTTATAACACAAAAAAGGAGTCTATCATGAAAAAAAGTCAAAAAATGCGTGGCCTCATTGCAATGATTGCCGTAGCTCTCTTTATTGATTTTATTGTTTTATTTGGTTCTAATCTTAGTTGGGAAGCCAAGTTAGTTATTACTGGTATTTCAGTATCAGGTCAAATTGTAGCTATTTGGAGCTGGCTACATATGAAACCATGGCCTTATAAGAGTCAGAAAAGTAAGGGAAAGATTATTTTTGACTTGTCTGCTAAGCTTTACACAATACTTGTGTTGGCAGCAAGCATTTTTTATACAGTAGGGTTTTGGGTTGCGACCCCAAGCGTAAGTTCTGGTATTAAAGAATGGATTTTAGGAATTGGACTCGTTATTGAAGTGATTGTATTTGGTTTTTTCTCTTTTAAAAATGTCAAGGAAACTCCGGACGAACGCTTTTATGCTAATTTAGCAAAGGCAGCTAGCTTGATGTTTGTTTTTATACTAGGCGCACTGATGATCCTAACAGTTATCATTGGGTATATGGGGTCTCTCACTCTTTACATGGGACAGATATTTATTAGCATAGCTGCCTTGATTTGCATCTTTGCGGTTGTCTATTTTATCTTGGAACGTAGAGGATAAGCATGGCCAAAGAAAGCAAGATTATTACTAATCTCAAATCTGTTCGTGAATCCACAGGCATGACCCAGCAGGAGTTAGCCGACCGCATCGGCATGCGACGCGAGACAATTCTGCACTTGGAAAATAACCGTTACAATCCTTCGCTGGAAATGGCTCTTAAAATTGCTCAAGTTTTTAATCTGAAAGTAGAAGACCTCTTTGAACTCAGACAGAAAGAGGAAGCATAATTCTTTTTGAGACCTAGTATTCAGTTCATTGACTAATTAGGAATTGAAGCCAAAAGAAAAAATCCTTTGAAAATGTGCTCTTTTAAAATATAGTAATTCTTTCGAATTAACGTTTACTAATTGTGATGCTTTACGAGCTTTCTTAAGATCTGGTTCCCTAAATACTTTGAGTACTCTTATGGCATTGATGCTCCTAAGCATCTCAAAACTCTGGTAGAAAAAGGTTATGCTGTCCATTGAAACTGCTTTTTACTCACTTGACCATCTAATACGCTACCATAAAAAAGAATATCCTAAAGAAGAAGGGAGTTACTGGACTTTCTAAAAATGAAGGCTACAAATTTGGACCAAGCCCTTCATGAGCATTTTTCAGAAGAAGAATTAGCTTGTCACTTTTCGATTCGCGGTTATAGACTAACTCCAAAAGGAGAACAAACACTCAAAGACCATCAAGCAATCATTGACCGCCATCCTAAAAAGAATCTTTAATCAACCAAGACAGGTTGATTTTTTTTGAAAACAGTTTCTTGAAAAAATTTAATTATTTCACTTACGAGGAAAATTTTTTTATGATAGACTGATGTATAATCAAAAAGAATTGGAGACTATAATGCCTAGAAATTTTAAAGAAGCTCTTTTATTTACAACACTTATGTGTTCCATGATGGTACTCGGTATGTCCATGTGGAATCTTTTTATTGTTGGTCAACTTTCACTACATTATTTAGCCCTTGCTTACATCCCTGGCTTTGTCACAGCCTTTTTATTGGATGTCATCCCTGTGGGAGCAATCGTTAAGTCAATTGCCTTTCGTATCCTCAAGGACCATCATAAACGATGGCAGAAAATCATTACCATTTCTGGAGGAATGGCAGTTCTCATGGTCACTTTCATGTCCTTCTATGGACTTTTTTACAATGGCATTGCTATCACACCCAATACCTATCTAAGCGCCTGGCTCGTAAACTTTATTGCAGCTCTTCCTCTAAACTTCCTAATTGTCGGACCAATTGCCCGTTTTATACTAAGTTCTTTTCAGAAACCATTTACTGAGGAAGAAGTTGAAGATTTTCAAGATGATGATGAAATCCCAACTATTATCTAAGCCAGTTCTGTAAACTACTAACATTTGAAATCCCCTTCCTTTTAGGGTACAATGGTAGAAATGAATTTTTGAAAGGATCAGAATGAAAAAACTAGCAACCCTTCTTTTACTGTCCACTGTAGCCCTAGCTGGATGTAGCAACATCCAACGTAGTTTACGTGGTGATGACTATGTAGATTCTAGCTTGGCCGCTGAGGAAAGCTCCAAAGTAGCAGCCCAATCTGCCAAGGAGTTAAACGATGCTTTAACAAACGAAAACGCCAATTTCCCACAACTATCTAAAGAAGTTGCTGAAGATGAAGCCGAGGTGATTCTCCACACAAACCAAGGTGATATTCGCATTAAACTCTTCCCTAAACTCGCTCCTCTAGCGGTTGAAAACTTCCTCACTCATGCCAAAGAAGGCTACTATAACGGTATTACCTTCCACCGTGTCATCGATGGCTTCATGGTTCAAACTGGAGATCCAAAGGGAGACGGTACAGGTGGTCAGTCCATCTGGCATGACAAGGATAAGACTAAAGACAAGGGAACTGGTTTCAAAAACGAGATTACTCCTTATCTCTATAACATCCGTGGTGCTCTTTCTATGGCTAATACTGGTCAACCAAACACCAATAGCAGCCAGTTCTTCATCAACCAAAACTCTACAGATACCTCTGCTAAACTCCCTACAAGCAAGTATCCAAAGAAAATCATCGAAGCCTATAAAGAAGGGGGAAACCCTAGTCTAGATGGCAAACACCCAGTCTTTGGTCAAGTGATTGACGGTATGGATGTTGTAGATAAGATTGCTAAAGCCGAAAAAGATGAAAAAGACAAGCCAACAACTGCTATCACAATCGATAGCATCGAAGTGGTGAAAGATTACAATTTTAAATCTTAAAAACCAAAAAAATACAGTATCCACATTCGGTACTGTATTTCTTTTATCCTCATTCTTAAGTTAGCTTGTTAAAATCCCAGATTTGATCCATCCAGCCTTCATAGAAGTCTGGTTCGTGGCAGACCATAAGGATAGATCCCTTGTATTCTTTGAGAGCACGTTTGAGTTCATCCTTGGCATCCACATCCAAGTGGTTGGTCGGCTCGTCCAGCACTAAAACGTTGTTTTCACGATTCATCAAGAGACAGAAACGAACCTTGGCTTGTTCCCCACCTGACAAGACCTGAATTTGGCTTTCAATATGCTTGGTTGTCAAACCACAACGAGCAAGGGCTGCACGAACTTCTGCTTGGTTGAGAGCTGGAAAGGCATTCCAGACAGCCTCTAGTGGTGTTTGGCGATTACCGCCTTCTACTTCCTGTTCAAAGTAACCAAGTTCTAGGTAGTCTCCACGTTCAACCTCTCCAGCGATTGGTAGAATAATGCCCAATAGGGACTTCAAGAGAGTTGTTTTCCCGATACCATTAGCACCAATAATCGCAACCTTTTGATTGCGTTCGAAGGTAAGATTTAAAGGCTTAGTAAGAGGACGGTCGTAACCAATTTGCAAGTTCTTGGCTTGGAAGATAAAGCGCCCTGGTGTACGAGCTGGTTTGAAATCAAAGGATGGTTTTGGTTTCTCACTTTGGAGTTCGATAATATCCATCTTATCCAATTTCTTCTGACGAGACATAGCCATGTTTCGTGTTGCAACACGTGCTTTGTTTCGAGCCACGAAGTCCTTGAGGTCCGCAATCTCTTTCTGCTGACGTTCGTAGGCTGCCTCTAGCTGAGATTTCTTCATAGCATAAACTTCTTGGAACTGGTAGTAGTCACCAGAGTAACGCGTCAGCTGTTGATTTTCCACATGATAGACAATATTAATAACGTCATTGAGGAATGGAATATCGTGCGAAATGAGAACAAAGGCATTCTCATAGTTTTGGAGATAGCGCTTGAGCCAATCAATATGCTCAGCATCCAAGTAGTTGGTTGGCTCGTCCAACAGCAAGATATCAGGCTTTTCAAGGAGGAGTTTAGCCAAAAGCACCTTGGTTCTTTGCCCACCTGACAAAGAGGTTACATCCGTATCCATGCCAAAGTCCATAACACCAAGGGCACGCGCCACTTCGTCAATCTTAGCATCCAAGGTATAGAAATCACGACTCTCCAGACGGTCTTGAAGTTCGCCAACTTCTTCCATAAGAGCATCAACATCCGCTCCGTCTTCAGCCATTTCCATATAGAGGTCATTGATACGAGCTTCTGCTTTAAAAAGCTCATCAAAGGCCGTACGGAGAACATCGCGCACCGACTGCCCTTCAGCAAGGACGGAGTGCTGATCCAAGTAACCAGCGGTCACATATTTGGACCACTCAACCTTCCCTTCATCTGGCAACATCTTACCAGTCACGATGCTCATAAAGGTTGATTTCCCTTCACCATTAGCACCGACCAGACCGATATGTTCTCCTTTGAGAAGACGGAAGGACACATCTTCAAAAATTGCACGGTCGCCAAAACCATGACTCAGATTTTTAACTTCTAAAATACTCATTTTAATTCCTTATCTTGTTTTTATGTAATTGTTTATATTGTTTATAAAGTAGCCAAGCGATATAGCCACCCAAGGTATTGGTCCACAAATCATCAATCTCAAAGACGCGATTAAAATCAAAGAAAAAATCTAAGACTAACTGCGTACACTCAATTCCTAGGCTCAGAAGAAAACTGAAAAAGATCACTTTTCTTGTCTTATGCAAGTTTGGAAGGAGATAAAGGAGTTGGAAAATCAGAGGAAAAAGCAAGAAGACATTGAGGATATTTTGTAAAAAAATCCAGCATAATTGTCCCATATCACTCACCTCACCCAGATTCCAGAGGGAGTTTAAAGGAGTCAAAAGAAAAACCAGGCTTCCAAGATGCTGAATACCTGGAGTTTCTACCCCCACGGGAGATTGTTCTTGAGGAGTAAAGCAAAAATAGACAATGCAAATGCTATAGAAAATGACTCCCCAGACCAAAATATGATTATAAGTCTTCTTCATCATTAAGGATTTACCGCTGCGACTGCCTTCTGGCGGTCACGTTTCATTGTGTTAGAGCGCAATTGTCCACAAGCTGCGTCACTATCTGTACCATGCTCTTGACGAACCACACAGTTGACCCCTTTTCTCTTAAGCGTATCATAGAAAGCCAACACGCGCTCTTTGGGACTACGGCTATATTGGTCATGCTCACTAACTGGGTTATAAGAAATCAAGTTTACATAAGACAATTTCTTGATGTTCTTGAGCAATTCAGCTAATTCCAAAGCTTGTTCTACACCGTCGTTTACTTCATTAAGCATGATATACTCAAAGGTCACACGACGATTAGTTGTCTCAATGTAGTACTCAATAGCTGCAAAGAGCTTTTCAATCGGAAAGGCACGGTTAATCTTCATGGTACTTGAGCGCAGTTCATTGTTGGGTGCGTGAAGAGACACGGCAAGATTGACCTGAACCCCTTCATCAGCAAAGTCACGAATTTTATGAGCCAAACCTGAGGTTGAAACCGTGATGTGACGAGCACCGATAGCCATTCCTTTATCATCATTGATAGTACAAACGAAATTCAAAACATTGTTGTAATTATCAAAGGGCTCACTGATTCCCATGACAACGATATGGCTGACGTATTCATCCTGACCACGCTCATCAAAGTGTTTCTGAACCAGCATAATTTGCGCTACGATTTCACCGTTATGGAGGTCACGTTGCTTCTTAATCAAACCAGAGGCACAGAAGGTACAACCGATATTACAGCCGACCTGAGTGGTCACACAGACAGATAAACCGTAGTGTTGACGTATGAGTACTGTCTCAATCAGCATTCCATCTGGCAATTCAAAAAGATATTTAACTGTCCCATCAGCAGACTCTTGCACAATACCTTGTTTCAAGGGATTGACCACAAACTGGTCATTAAGCTTAGCAATCAAATCCTTGGAAAGGTTGGTCATTTCTTCAATAGAGCCATTCCCAGATTTGATCTGCACGGAATTTCTTTTCTCCCTGCTCCAATACCCATTCCTGCATGGTTTGACGTGTTAAATTATAAATTGAGGGTTTCATTTCTTCTCCTTATTCTCTACTCACTTCTGACGAATGACAAAATGACGTTGTCCCTTGTCCTCTTTCTGAGAATGCTGGTCTTTCTGACGACGTCTATTTTTCTTATCTGCATTCGGTTTTCGTTTTGTTTGAGTCGGTTTCTTTCCTTTTCTAAAAGGCTGTTCTTCTTCCTTCTTACGCATTTTCTTGTCAAATGATGCTCGCTTAGGGGCTTCATTTTCTAAGACAAAATAGGCACAACCATAACTACAATACTCTAATAGGTAGTCTTGTAAACGACTGATTTTTTCAAGTTTTTCTTCTGTTCGGTCATCCTTGTAAAAACCTCGTAGGCGAAGCTGTTCGTTGCTCCAGTCTCCCACGATATAATCAAACTTGGTTAAGACTTCTGAAAAACGCTGATTAAAAGCCGTCACATCAAAGGCATCCTTGATATTTTCCACCAAGGAAAAAGCGATCCCTTCCGTTTCAACCTTGTCCCCGTGTAAATGAAACTCAGGACCAGGAAACTTGTTATAGTTGTATAATTCAGGTGCAATTTCTTTTCGCATAGATATCCTTTTTTCACGATTACTTAATACTTTATTCTACCATAATTTCTAGCAGTTAGCACGTTTCTCATAAAAATGAAAAAAGTCTAACGATTTTGTCAGACCAGAATCTTATAACCTAAAAAAGAGAAGAACAATTCTTCCCTCCAACTATCATTATTTAGCAGCTGCGTACAATTCATCTACTTTATTCCAGTTGATTACTGAAAAGAAAGCTTTGATGTAGTCAGGACGCACGTTGCGGTATTTCACGTAGTAAGCATGTTCCCAAACGTCCAAGCCCAAGATTGGTTTTTTACCTTCTGAGATTGGTGTGTCTTGGTTTGCTGTTGAAGTCACTTCAAGTTTCCCTTCTTTGTTGACAACCAACCATGCCCAACCTGAACCAAAACGAGTTGTTGCTGCTGCAGTGAAGGCTGCTTGGAATTCTTCAAATGAACCAAATGTTGCATCGATTGCTGCTGCCAGTTCTGCTGAAGGAGCTGTTTTCTCGGGAGTCATCAATTCCCAGAAAAGAGCGTGGTTCAAGTGTCCGCCACCATTGTTGATAAGTGCTTGACGGATATCAGCTGGGATAGATTCTACATCAGCAAGCAAGGCTTCAAGGTCTTCACCGATTTCAGGGTGTTTTTCTAAAGCTGCATTGGCATTGTTGACATAAGTTTGATGGTGTTTGTCATGGTGCAAGTGCATTGTTTCCGCATCGATGTATGGTTCCAAAGCGTCGTATGCATATGGAAGTTCTGGTAAGATAATAGCCATCTGTAATACCTCTTTTTCTTTCTATATGAAAATGATAACGCAAACATTCACTTTTTTCAAGTTTTTTGCTTATAGATGAGGAAATCACTGAGATACTTTCGAATAATACTCTTCAAACCGCGTCAACGTCGCCTTGCCGTAGGTATATGTTACTGACTTCGTCAGTCTTATCCGGCAACCTCAAAACGGTGTTTTGAGCTGCCT
>NZ_VMNC01000114.1:0-889 GCF_013277505.1 Streptococcus sp. k-378
CTGACTTCGTCAGTCTTATCTACAACCTCAAAGCAGTGCTTTGAACAACCTGCGGCTAGTTTCCTAGTTTGCTCTTTGATTTTCATTGAGTATAAGAGTCTAAACATATCAAAAAACAAGCATTTCCAATTACGGAAGTGCTCATTTTTTTGATACTTAAAAGTAAGTGTATCCCCCTAACGCTGTCTAATATGTCTCCCCTATATGCATACGCTTCCACTCAGAGAACTCTACCTTGAACAGTTCAGGGGCTTTTTTAGCATTGTTATAAACTATAATATAGTAACCTTCCTTATTCCAAAACTTTCCTAAAATCTCAGCGTCTTCCAGCTCTGCTTCATAATCTAATACTCATCTGTTTTCAAAAAGCATTCTAGTCCATCTCCGATTAACGATGGACTTTATCACCTCCTTCTCCAGTCCTTGTATAACATCTTGAAGTTGATTCATGATATCTTCCAATATGGGCATCAACAGCTCCATAACAATAGCGAAATTCTCGTATATAGTGACTATGGACATGTGGACCTACTCCCATTGGAGGCCAACAAGATCCTAGTTTACTGATTCTACCGAAACCAGCCTCATCTTGGTACATCAAGCGAACCTTACGAAAATGCCTACTGGTTTTAAAGCGCTTTCTGAGCTTCTTGAATTGAGATTTTATTTTTAGACGCGACAATGGTTTGAGAGTCTGCTTTCTTGGGATGTTCTGGACGTGGCCTAATATTTCGCCAACCATGGCGCTTCAAGAGTTGATAAAAGTCATCACGTGTGTAGGAAGAACCTAACTCCTTTTTATAAGCCTGAAATAAGGCATCAATTGTAACAAATTCTCCTGCCTCTGCAGCCTTCAAATGACGGGCAAGAAAGGCTTTCTCTTCCTCAA
>NZ_VMNC01000115.1:0-3653 GCF_013277505.1 Streptococcus sp. k-378
GTTGTGGCATTAAAATATCTTCCAATAGTTTTACTTTACGAATAGTATACAGGAGGAACTCCATGAATGATAGATACCTTGTTATGACGCGCTTACTTTAGAATAGTACGTTATAGATGTTAAAATATTTCTAGAAATTAATTTGACTTTCCTAATCGATTTGTTCACATCTTGTTTTAATCTACTATATATAGGGTACTTGAAAGGCTATCATCGGACAAAATAAAGAAGGCATGATATAATATAAAGTAGATTTCTATGTCATAAAACAAGAAGTGTTTGGACATCATCCATTTGAAAACTCTATGTGTTCAAACGATAGTAAAATAAAATAGGGTATCTAAATCCTCGCTATGAAAGGAAAAACTCAATGGCTACTATTCAATGGTTTCCTGGTCACATGTCTAAAGCGCGTCGGCAGGTGCAGGAAAATCTAAAATTTGTTGATTTTGTAACGATTTTGGTGGATGCACGCTTACCTCTATCTAGTCAAAATCCTATGTTGACCAAGATTGTTGGTGATAAACCGAAACTCCTGATTTTAAACAAGGCGGACTTGGCCGATCCAGTAATGACCAAAGAATGGCGTCAGTATTTTGAATCACAGGGAATCCAGACGCTGACTATCAATTCCAAAGAGCAAGTGACTGTAAAAGTTGTAACAGATGCGGCCAAAAAGCTCATGGCCGATAAGATTGCTCGTCAGAAAGGACGTGGTATTCAGATTGAAACCTTGCGTACCATGATTATTGGGATTCCAAATGCTGGTAAATCAACTCTGATGAATCGTTTGGCTGGTAAGAAAATTGCTGTTGTTGGAAACAAGCCAGGGATTACCAAGGGGCAACAATGGCTCAAAACCAATAAAGACCTGGAAATCTTGGATACACCGGGGATTCTCTGGCCTAAGTTTGAGGATGAAACTGTTGCACTGAAACTGGCCTTGACTGGAGCTATCAAAGACCAGTTGCTTCCTATGGATGAGGTAACTATTTTTGGCCTCAATTATTTCAAAGAACATTATCCAGAAAAGTTGGCTGAACGCTTCAAACAAATGAAAATTGAAGAGGAAGCGCCTGTGATTATTATGGATATGACCCGTGCCCTCGGTTTCCGTGATGACTATGACCGTTTTTACAGTCTCTTCGTGAAGGAAGTCCGTGATGGCAAACTCGGTAACTATACCTTAGATACATTGAAAGACCTCTATGGCGACGATTAAAGAAATAAAAGAACTTCTTGCAACGGTCAAGGACTTAGATAACCCTCTTTTTTTACAACTCGAACAGGATAGTCGCTCTGGAGTTCAAAAGGAAATCAGCAAGCGTAAAAAAGCCATTCAGGCTGAATTGGATGAGGATTTTCGTTTGGAATCCATGCTTTCCTATGAAAAAGAACTTTACAAGCAAGGATTGACCTTGATAGCAGGTATTGATGAGGTTGGTCGTGGTCCTCTTGCTGGTCCTGTAGTCGCTGCAGCTGTTATTTTACCTAAAAATTGTAAGATTAGAGGCCTCAATGACAGCAAGAAAATTCCTAAAAAGAAACATCTGGAGATTTTCCAAGCCGTTCAAAACCAAGCCTTGTCGATTGGAATTGGTATCATAGATAATCAGGTCATCGACCAAGTCAATATCTATGAAGCAACCAAACTAGCTATGGAAGAAGCAATCTCCCAGCTCAGTCCTCAACCTGAGCACCTTTTGATAGATGCCATGAAACTGGAGTTGCCCATTTCACAAACCTCCATCATCAAAGGTGATGCTAATTCCCTCTCTATCGCAGCAGCTTCTATAGTAGCCAAGGTGACCCGTGATGAATTGATGAAGGAATACGATCAGCGGTTTCCTGGCTATGATTTCGCTACTAATGCAGGATATGGAACAGCTAAACACCTAGAAGGACTCGAAAAACTAGGAGTTACCCCAATTCACCGAACCAGCTTTGAACCTGTTAAATCACTGGTTTTAGGTAAAAAAGAAAGTTAATTGAAAGGAAATACCATGGAGGAACAGTCGGAAATAGTCCGTTCTAAGAAAGAATTCGCCTTTGCATCCAGCACTATCCTATCCCAAGTTGGTCGAGGAATCATTGTCGGCCTCGTCGTTGGAATTATCGTCGGATCCTTTCGTTTCTTAATTGAAAAGGGCTTCCACCTGATACAAGGACTTTATCAAGATCAAGGGCACCTAGTGCGCAATCTTTTTGTACTGGTTTTGTTTTATATACTCATCTGTTGGCTCAGTGCTAAATTAACTCGATCAGAAAAAGATATCAAAGGCTCAGGAATTCCGCAAGTCGAAGCCGAACTGAAAGGCCTCATGTCCCTCAACTGGTGGGGCGTTCTTTGGAAAAAATATGTGCTAGGAATGCTTGCTATTGCTAGTGGCCTTATGCTGGGGCGTGAAGGGCCAAGTATCCAACTGGGAGCAGTTGGTGGTAAAGGAATTGCCAAGTGGCTCAAATCCAGTCCAGTAGAGGAACGTTCCTTAATTGCCAGTGGAGCTGCAGCAGGTTTAGCCGCAGCCTTTAATGCACCAATAGCAGGCCTCCTCTTTGTAGTAGAAGAAGTTTATCACCATTTTTCGCGCTTTTTCTGGGTTTCTACACTAGCAGCCAGCATCGTAGCAAACTTTGTGTCTCTGCTCATGTTCGGTTTGACACCAGTATTGGATATGCCAGATAACATTCCTCTCATGACCCTAGATCAATACTGGATTTATCTTGTGATGGGAATTTTCCTTGGATTTTCCGGTTTTCTCTATGAAAAAGCTGTGCTCGATGTCGGTAGACTTTATGATTGGATTGGTCAAAAAATCCATTTGGATAGAGCTCATTATCCAATTCTGGCCTTCATTCTCATCATACCAGTCGGAATTTTTTTACCCCACGTCCTTGGTGGTGGAAATCAGCTTGTTCTTTCCTTAACTGAGCAAGATTTTAGTTTTCAAGTTCTATTAGCTTACTTTTTAATTCGCTTTATCTGGAGCATGATTAGTTATGGAAGTGGTCTTCCAGGAGGAATTTTCCTACCAATTCTGGCTCTCGGTTCCTTACTTGGTGCCCTAGTTGGTGTTATCTGTGTCAATCTTGGACTTGTCAGTCAAGAGCAATTCCCTATATTTGTCATTCTAGGAATGAGTGGCTATTTTGGAGCAATATCAAAAGCTCCCTTAACTGCCATGATCCTCGTAACTGAGATGGTAGGAGATATTCGCAACCTCATGCCACTTGGTCTTGTCACTCTTGTTTCTTATATTATCATGGATTTGCTCAAGGGTACACCAGTCTATGAAGCCATGCTGGAAAAAATGCTTCCAGAAGAAGTATCCAGTGAAGGAGAAGTTACCCTTATCGAAATACCAGTTTCTGATAAGATTGCTGGAAAACAAGTACACGAACTCAACTTACCACACAACGTCCTCATCACTACCCAAGTCCATAATGGAAAGAGCCAAACAGTTAATGGCTCAACCAGAATGTATCTGGGTGATATGATTCACCTGGTTATTCCAAAAAGCGAAATTGGGAAAGTCAAAGATTTGTTGTTGTAGAGTTTGTTTACATAATTTATATTATGCAAACAGCTGACTTGATTTATTTAGAAAACCGATTCTCAGCAATGAGGGCGGTTATTATGGCTTCAAGCCAGT
>NZ_VMNC01000116.1:0-604 GCF_013277505.1 Streptococcus sp. k-378
TCTTCCTACACACGTGATGACTTTTATCAACTCTTGAAGCGCCATGGTTGGCGAAATATTAGGCCACGTCCAGAACATCCCAAGAAAGCAGACGTTCAAACCATTGTCGCGTCTAAAAATAAAATCTCAATTCAAGAAGACAAGAAAGCGCTTTAAAACCAGTAGGCATTTTCGTAAGGTTCGCTTGATGTACCAAGATGAGGCTGGTTTCGGTAGAATCAGTAAACTGGGATCTTGTTGGGCTCCAATGGGAGTAGGTTCACATGTCCATAGTCACTATATACGAGAATTTTGCTATTGTTATGGAGCTGTTGATGCCCATACAGGCGAATCATTTTTCTTAATCGCTGGTGGATGTCATACTGAGTGGATGAACGCCTTTTTAGAAGAGCTTTCACAAGCTTATCCAGATGATTATCTTTTACTCGTTATGGACAATGCCATATGGCATAAATCAAGTACCTTAAAGATTCCGACTAATATTGGCTTTACCTTTATTCCTCCATACACACCAGAGATGAACCCCATTGAACAAGTGTGGAAAGAGAAAGGCATCACGTGTGTAGGAAGAACCTAACTCCTTTGTATAAGCCTGAAATAAGGC
>NZ_VMNC01000117.1:0-11822 GCF_013277505.1 Streptococcus sp. k-378
CCCATGTACCTGTTGACCATTCACCGTAGGTTACAACTCCTGTGACCTTGTTCTCAATTTTTGTACGGCTTAAGGTTACAGGTTGAACAACATCTTCTTTGACATTTTGGTTCGTAACTTTATCAACGTAATGAATGGTACGCGTTATAGTCTTCGTCTCAGTAGAGGTTGCTGTTTTGGGAACCACTGTTTCTTCAACATTCTCACGGTAGTAGTAGTTAACGGTTGCACCGTCTTCTGGTACAGTTCCTGTGGCATTTGCAGGAGTTGCTACCAAGGTGTATGTTGTTTTCCTTGTGATAACTCGGTCTTCTTTGTCCTCAGTTGTTGTTTTCCCTTCAATAGTTTTTGCTTCTGTAGTATACTGAGAACCTATCGCTAAATCAGCTTTTACAACAGACTCTGCCAACTTCTCTTGGGTGCCTTCTTTGTAGTAATTGGCTGTTACTGTAGCAGTGGTTGGCGCTTCGCTCTCTCTATAAACTAAGGTCACTGTTCTACCTTCTCTTACAATATCTCCAGTTAAACTTGCAGAAGCTATATCTTCTTTTTCAAAAGTATAATATTTTCCGTCAGTAGTAGTCATGCTACTGAGTTTTTTATCTGTGACATCATAACTCGTACCAATCAGTTGTTTTTTATTGGTAATGTAGGTTCCGTCACTTTCTTTTTCTCCAATTCCAGTATCATTTTTCAATGATAACAAATTCCCTTGTTCATCAACATAGCGAACTTTCACATTTCCTGAGATTAGTTCTGCCAATTCTGAGGTTTTCTTCTTTTTCTTGATTTCTTCGGTTATTTTATCTTTCTCTTCTGGTGGAATATTTAGTTTTGGAATGATTTTTTCAACAACAGTTCGTGATGGTTCCACAGTATCTTGGATGACTGAAAAATCAGCTAGGATCGGTAAGTTATATTGAAGTCTTGGACTTTGCTTATTAACCCCAACGCGTTTTTCGTTTTCAGCAAACACTTGTATCTTGTAGGCTACAACGTCTTTACCTAATGGAATATCTCCTGTTGAGAAGTATCCACCTTTACCTAGTTTGTCATTATCTCCGCCAATTTCCGCATGAATTTTTTTTGATAATTCATCATCAGAAATCACCTCTGAACGTTCAATGTTTTCTTTTTCAACAAAATAGGCAGTGAATTTTGAAAGACCATCTTTTTCCTTCGCAGCAAGTTCATTAGTACGATATTTGTTATAGTCAGCGTCCGTCATCTCATTTATTGGAGGTTTTACAGTTGCTTCCATGAGTGAGCCAAGGATTTTTGCTTCTTTACTTCCGTTTCTTGCTTCCAGGTAAGTGTAGGCGTTTGTGGATCCAATGGCTGATTTTAAGGCTGAGATTTCTTTGTTTAGTTTAGTTATTTCAGTTTCATCTGTAGCAGTTTTTAAATCTGCTTCTTTAGTTGCTAGTCTATCATTTAACTCTTTACGATGTTTGGATACTTTTTCTGGATCTGTTTGGAGTTCTAATTGGTCTGTATCTGCATGATAGATAATTTTTTTCGCAGTTGGTAATACAAAATCCAATAATTTATAGACACGATCTGGCTCTCTATCTTTTCGTTGTCCCTCTGAATTTAGTTCACCGATGTCCGCCCATATTGGGGAGTTTTTTTGCACCTCGTTATCCGTTATTTTCTTTAATACGGCTCGGAGTTTATTAGCTACAGTTGCATAATTAGCTTTAAAATTAAGCTCTTCTTTAAACTTATTTTTTAGCTTTCCTGTACCTTCTTGCAATTTTTCCTTATCTATCGGTAGCTCAACTATTGTATCTCCATTTTTAGCGAGTTCTTGTTTTGCTTCCTCTTTTAAAGGTCCTAGTTTCTTAATATCTACTTTTCTTTCACCCGGATATTTTTTATTGTATTTAGCATGTGCAAGAGTATTGACTTTTTTATTGTATTCATCTGCCAATAATTTTTTAATTACTCTATTAAACTCTTTTAAATCCACACCTTGGCTATAGCGTTCTTCATTCTCTACTACTCCGTCAATTCGGTTAATAGTATGGTCATAGATAGTTTCTTCACTTTCATCCTTTTTAATAGCTCTAACAACAATACGATAGGTCCCTTTTGACCCTTCATAGTCTGAGATATACCCTGTTACAAAGTCGATTTTCAAACGACTTCCATATTTGGTGGAAAAGGCAGTAAAGGTTTTTTCTATTCCATTGAATCCAACTAAGTTTGGTGAATGTTGGAGAGTATCTTCCCTATCTTTTACAGGTAAGCTAGCAAGATTGTCCTTATTTCCTGTTCTATTCGCTGTATTTATATCAAATGTAGTGCCATCTTGTGCTTCATCATTTTTATTGGCGAGGAGTACGTCCTTTGACAAGCATTAACATATATTTGAAGCGACGGTCTAATGCTTGCTCGTGAAGGTAGATTCGGTCAAGAGCATCAGAACCAAGCATTCCACCTTCTTGACGATGTCCATCTTTGTCAGTGTACCAACCAGTGAAATACCCTTGAGCATTTTTCTTACCGATGGCGAACGTTCCACCGCTTATAGCTTTCCAACCACCAAACTCGTTAATTTCACGAATTTCACCATCTTGTAGTTTCTCGCCATCTTCATCTTTAACGACTTTCCCGTCTTTAAATCTCAGTGCATCCCCGAGAGTGTTCATATTTCTCAAGTATGAACGCTCGTTATTTTGGAAGTCGTCTGGCATGTTTTTTACAATATCCCATAATTGTTCGAGAGTCAGATTTTCCTTAGAATCATCAAATTTCAGGTTGGCATTCTTATCATCCCCACCCTTTTCTCCATCTTTAGGCACAATGACCCCAGGCTGGTGTTCTTTTACTGCGTCACCCTTACGATTGGCATCCAGTAAAGCTGGATCAGTATCTGCTGGGTCTGTAGCTCCATTCGATGAATCACTTGCCTCCTCATCAGCTAATTCTCTTTTACTACGAGTACGAGGTTTCGTACTTTCTGGAGTTACTAGCGGATTGTCAGCTACGGGAGCATTATAGGTGTTTGCTGCTGCATCAGTATGACTGAGGTCAGTCTTGTTTTCTGGCTCTCCAATTCCAGACTGTCCTGGATCTGTCGGGTTTGCTGTCCTCTCAGCTTCCCTCGCTGACTCCACGCCCTCAGCATGAGCAATCCCAGCTCCCATCAAAAGATAGAGCGCCCCAATGACAACACTAGCTGCACCGACACTCACTTTTCGAATACTGTATTTTAATTGTTTTTCTGGACTATTCATGACTACTTCCATATATATATATCAAAAGATATATATTATAACAGATCTTATATAATAATCCTCATTTTAAATTATACAACGAATAAGGTTTAATTTCAATTTTTTAGAGACTACAAATAGGATAAACTTGACTTGTCATTTCGGTTTGTAATTAACACACTTAAATCAAAATTATGAATAGTACAGTCTTCTTCGCTCATTGACTAAAAACTTATGCTACCGTTTTACTAAAATGCTAAAAAGTGCTATAATGTGAACGGTTAAAACAATTTACAAAAAGGAGAATTTTAATGTCTTACCAAGAAAATTACCAGAAATGGGTTGATTTTGCGGAGCTTCCTGACTATCTTCGTCAAGATTTGGAAAATATGGACGAAAAAACAAAGGAAGATGCCTTCTATACAAATCTTGAATTTGGTACTGCAGGTATGCGTGGCTTGATTGGTGCTGGTACAAACCGCATCAACATCTACGTTGTTCGTCAAGCTACTGAAGGATTGGCTCGTTTGATTGAGTCAAAAGGTGGAAACGAGAAAGAACGCGGTGTAGCAATCGCCTACGATAGCCGTCACTTCTCACCTGAGTTTGCCTTTGAATCTGCGGCAGTTCTTGCTAAACATGGTATCAAATCTTATGTATTTGAAAGCCTTCGTCCAACTCCAGAACTATCATTTGCAGTTCGTCACCTCAACTGTTTCGCAGGTATCATGATCACAGCCAGCCACAACCCTGCTCCATTTAACGGATACAAGGTTTACGGTGAAGACGGTGGACAAATGCCTCCACATGACGCGGACGCTTTGACTACTTATATCCGTGCAATCGAAAATCCATTTGCAGTTGAAGTTGCTGATGTGGAAACTGAAAAAGCTTCTGGCTTGATTGAAGTTATCGGCGAAGCTGTTGACGTAGAATACCTTAAAGAGGTTAAGGACGTAAACATCAACCCAGCCTTGATTGAAGAATTTGGTAAAGACATGAAGATTGTCTACACACCACTTCATGGTACTGGTGAAATGTTGGCTCGTCGTGCTCTTGCCCAAGCAGGATTTGACTCTGTTCAAGTTGTTGAAGCGCAAGCAACTGCTGACCCAGACTTCTCAACTGTAAAATCTCCAAACCCAGAAAGCCAAGCAGCCTTTGCCCTTGCTGAAGAACTTGGTCGTCAAGTTGGTGCAGATGTTCTTGTCGCAACTGACCCAGACGCTGACCGTGTTGGTGTTGAAGTTCTTCAAAAAGATGGTAGCTACCTCAACCTTTCAGGTAACCAAATCGGTGCTATCATGGCTAAATACATCTTGGAAGCTCATAAAAATGCTGGAACTCTTCCTGAAAATGCAGCCCTTTGCAAATCTATCGTATCAACTGACTTGGTAACGAAGATTGCTGAAAGCTACGGCGCAACCATGTTCAACGTTTTGACAGGTTTCAAATTTATCGCTGAAAAAATCCAAGAATTCGAAGAAAAACACAATCACACTTACATGATGGGATTTGAAGAAAGCTTCGGTTACTTGATTAAACCATTTGTACGTGATAAAGACGCTATCCAAGCCGTTCTTGTCGTTGCTGAACTTGCTGCCTACTACCGTTCACGCGGTTTGACACTTGCTGATGGTATCGAAGAAATCTACAAAGAGTACGGCTACTATGCAGAAAAGACAATCTCTGTTACCCTTTCAGGTGTTGATGGTGCTGAACAAATTAAAGCGATTATGGCTAAATTCCGTAACAATGCTCCAAAAGAATGGAACACAACAGCTATCACTGTCGTAGAAGACTTCAAAGCTCAAACAGCTACTGCTGACGGTACTGTTACAAACTTGACAACTCCTCCAAGCGATGTGTTGAAATACACACTTGCTGACGGTTCATGGATTGCTGTTCGCCCTTCAGGTACAGAACCAAAAATCAAGTTCTACATTGCAGTTGTAGGGGAAACAAACGAAGAATCACAAGCTAAAATTGCGAACATCGAAGCAGAAATCAATGCTTTTGTAAAATAAAATCCTATAAAAGATGAGACCATCCAACCTCATCTTTTTTCGTATCAAATCTAAGCAATTTTAGAAACTTTATGGCATACTAGACTTATCAATGAAAGCGAGGTAATCTCATGGAACAATTTTTAGATAACATCAAAGACCTTGAAGTCACTACAGTTGTGCGTGCGCAAGAAGCTCTTGATAAAAAAGAAACTGCAACCTTCTTTATCGGTCGCAAAACTTGCCCTTACTGCCGTAAATTTGCAGGTACATTGTCAGGTGTCGTAGCTGAAACCAAAGCTCACATTTACTTCATCAATAGTGAAGAACCAAGCCAACTCAATGAGTTGCAAGCATTCCGCTCACGCTATGGAATCCCAACTGTACCAGGTTTTATTCATATTACAGATGGACAAATCAACGTCCGTTGCGACTCTTCAATGTCAGCACAAGAAATCAAGGACTTTGCTGGATTGTAAAAAATCAGCTAACAAGTCTTAAAATCACAAAAACGCATAATGTAAGGTGCAAAAACCTTAATATTATGCGTTTTATTGTTCCTAAAACAGTTACATCAGCATTTCATTACAGAACATTTTAATTTTGGAAGTCAAATCAATTTTTAACAATGTTTTAGAAATCACAGTGGGCTATTCCATATTCAATTATCCAGATTCAATCGCTATTATCGTTTTCCTAGATTACAAAAAACTACGTTTTGCTAATCAAAACGTAGTCTCAGCCACTATTTTATCTTACTGTCCTTCTTTTACTTCTTTGGTTGCTACATCTTCTCCAAACCATTTTTGGCTGATTTCTTGGAACTTGCCGTCCTTGTAAAGACTAGAAAAAGCTTCATTTATCTTCTTAACCAAGGTTGTATCTTCCTTACGGGCTCCAACCGCAAAAGCTTCTGTTTCTAGTCCAACTGTAAAGACATTATAATCGTTTAAAACACCTTCTGCTTCTAAATAATAGTTTGCATAGACACGGTCAATCAATAGACCATCAATTCGATCGTTTTTCAAATCAATCAAGGCTTCATTAAAGGTTTGGTATTGATTCGCTTCCTTATTAGCGACAATATTCTTCAAAAGTTCTGGATTTGCTTCAAAGTCCGCATAACCAGATGAACCAGCTTGAGCTCCTAATGTCTTTCCAGTCATATCCTTTGCAGTCGTGATACCAGATGATTTCTTCGTAACCAATACCTGCTCATTCTTCATATATGAGTTACTGAAAGCCACCTTTTCACGGCGTTCGTCTGTAGCGGAATAGCCATTCCAAATCAGATCAATCGTTCCTTTTGTCAATTCAGCTTCTTTCAAATCCCAATCAATCGGTTGCCAATTTACCGTGATTCCGTATTTTTCAAAAACAGCTGTAGCTAAATCAATATCAAATCCTGCATAAGAACCATCTTTCTGAGCAAATCCCATTGGAACAAAAGTACTATCAAATCCAATAGTAATAGACTTGTTAGACTGGTACTTTGACCAATTATCTCCACTAGTTTCGCTAGAATTTTTCCCACAAGCTACTAAGAACAAAGCAGTCATCAGACTGACTAATACAAGCATCCATTTTTTCATCCATTTTTCCTCCTATTTAGGTTCTACTTTCAATAATACATCTGCGATATTTTCAGCAAACTGCAAATCATGGGTAACCACAATCTGGGTCATCCCAAGTTCCCTATTTTGCAAGATTAGCTTCTCCACTTCCAAACGTAATTCTGGATCCAGGGCAGAAGTTGGTTCATCGTAGCCAATGATTTCTGGGTCAATCATCATAGCACGCGCCAAGGCCACCCGCTGCTTTTGCCCACCAGATAGCGAGAAAGAATAGGCATCTGCGTGTCCTGCTAGTCCTAACTGTTCCAAGAGACCACGCGCCTTCTTATCAGCCTCCTCCTGCTTCATCCCCATGGTCTTCACAGGCGATAAAGTCAAATTGTCCAGAACTGATAAATGAGGGAACAGTTGAAAATCTTGGAATACAAATCCCAGTAGATTGCGCTTCTGTAATTCATCCAGCTCTAAGGAATCTCCATTATAAAAGATTTGCCCTGAATCAATAGTTTCAAGACCTGCAAGCATACGTAAAAGAGTTGTCTTACCTCCACCAGAAGGTCCAACGATAGCCAGGATTTGCTTTTCAGGAATACTTAGACTGAAATTAGACAGGATTTGTTTGTCTCCAAATTTCTTATTGATATTTCGTAATTCTAACATGGCAGCCTCCTATCTATAATAACTATACTTCTTCTCAACTTTTTTGGAAATAATTGTCACAATCCCAATCAAAATCAAGTAAATGGCTCCTGCCAAGAACATAGGAACCAGACTAGCATCACGGTTGGCAGCTGTTCGACTAGCCAAGATAAGATCAGAAATTCCTAGAGCATAGACCAAAGAAGTATCCTTGACCAAACTCATAACTTCATTAAAGACACTAGGAAGAACAATCTTGGTCACTTGGGGCAAGATAATATAGCGCACTCTGTCAAAAGGGCTAAACTTTAAGACCTTGGCAGCCTCATACTGTCCTCTTGGAATAGTGTCAATTCCCCCACGGAAAATTTCTGCAAAGTAAGCCGCATAATTCAAAACAAAGGCAATAATAGCTGCAGGAAGGCGGTCTAAACGAATCCCAATACTTGGGAGCACATAATAAATAAAAATCAGTTGCAAGAGTAAGGGAGTTCCTCGCATAACCCAGATGTAAATGTTAATCAGATAATGGAGGGGCTTCCAATGGACTTGCAAGGCAAAGGCAATCAAAACGCCCAAAGGAATCGAAAATAGCAAGACCAGTGCAAAGACCTGTACAGTCGTGCTCGCACCATTCAGTAAACTCGGTAATATCTCAAATAAATAAGACATACTGCACCTCCTAAAAGTAATTGTTCCTATTATAGCATGAATAAACAAAATAACCAACCATTTTTGCAAAAAAATTCTATCATATACAAATAAAAACCGTAGCTATCAAAATAGATAAACTACAGTTCTATATGTTTAAACATTCTTACAATCTCTCAAACAGTTCTTGCATTTGCACATCATCTGGAACCAGTTTTAAGTAAGCTTGTGCATTGACTTTTGCTTCCTCAAAGTAGCCCAATTCACGCAAGAGATAGATATAGTGTTCCAAAAACTCTGGATTGTCCTTTAAATCTCCTGCCAACTCTTGGTAATGCTCATAGGCAGTATCCAAATCGTCCATTTCTTGATAGGAACGAGCAATCATCCACTTGGTCAAGAGATTTTCTGGCTCATCGCTCTGCAAGTCTAGAATATCCTCATAACGCTCCTGCTCCAGATAAATAGTGGCTAAACGAAGCAAGATTTCTTCTGTATCCTCAGCGTCTTCTTTAGCTGTTAGGAGATAATTTTCTGCCCCACTTGCATCATGCAATTCATAAGAGAATTGCGAAGCAGCTAGCAAGAGGCGAGTTTCAAAGGGATTTTTCTCCAAGCCTTGCTTAGCGATACGCAGGGCTTCTTGAACTTGATGTTCCTTATGTAAGGCCTGGCTATAACCATATTCATAGCCTTCAAAGTCAGGAGAAATGGTATCAAGCTGCTTAAAGTAAAGGGTGGCTTTTTGGTATTCTTCTTGATCAAAGTAAAGGCTGGCCAACTCAAAAGCTGTTAGGTCATCGTATTCTAACTCCAGGGCTTTTTCTAAAAACTCAGTAGCCGTTTCAAATTTCCCTAACTGGGCATAGGCAAAACCAATTCGTTGATAGGTGGAAATGCCCGTTTGCTCATAAATAGTACGATTATCTAACTGGGCATAGCCTTGAATGGCCTCTTGGTAATTTTCCAACTCACTATCCAACTCTGCCAAACCCAATATCAAGAGAGGATCCTCTGAGTAGGTCAAAGCCTCCAGCAATTTCTCACGCGCCACATCTGTCAAACCTTCCATCTGGTAAAGATCTGCCTTCAAAGCCAAAGCCGAAACATACCAGTCACTGTCAGCTTGGATTTCCTCAAGATAAGCAAAGGCTTCTTCGATTTGACCATCCTCGCTAGCAATTGCAGCTAGATTAAGATGAAGCTCTGGGAAATCCTCTACAATTTTCAGGTAAATCTCCTTTGCCTGAGGATAAAAACCAATTCCTTCAAGATAAGTTGCCAACTCATACAGAAGGTCACTTGGATCATTTTCTAAAGCTTTGACGAAATAGTGCTCAGCCTTGGCTAAATCTTGCTCCTCCAAAGCCTGTAACATCTGTTGACTATTGTTCACTTTTGACTTCCTCGCCCTCTAATTCATATAGACCACTGACTGCCTTATACCATTCGAAAATGGCTGAAATGACAACCTTAGCAGAGGCATAAACTGGAATACCAAGTAAAACTCCCCAGATACCAAACATAGATCCTGAAGTTAACAAAACAAAGAGAACATTAATGGGATGGATGTTTAATTGACTTCCCAAAATCAATGGAGAGACAAAACGGCCTTCAATAGTTTGTTCTACGATAAAGACAATCACTACTTTCAAAAGCATGACTGGCCCAGCAATCAAGCCCAAAACTAGGGCAGGAAGCATGGCTAGGAAGCTACCAAGATAAGGAACCAGATTTAAAATACCAGCAGTAACACCAAGCGTAACCGCATAACGTAGACCGATAATCTTAAAGAAGATAATAAACATTACTGCTACAATAATAGCCACTGTTACTTGCCCTCGAACATAGTTGGACAACTGTTGATTCACATCTGATAAAACTTGTCCAACAGGTTCCTTCAATTTTCTTGGCATAAATTGGGTCAAATAGTTACGCAAGCCTTTCCCATCACGCAAGAGATAAAAGAGCATGAACGGAACGATAATCAAGGCAACAATCACTTGAGAAGCCCCACTAATAAAGGCACTCACCCAGTTGACTGCCCGAGATGAAACCTTGCTCGCCCAAACTGTAGCCTGGCTAGAAAAATTGGTCAAAACTTGCTCTAATTGAGGTCTGAAATCATCTGGCAGGTGCTGGGCTACCAATCCATTAACAATCCTATCTATATCTTCTAAGTAAACAGGAACGTTTCTTGCAAATGTCAAAACCTGACGTTGCAGATTTGGAATGGCGACTGCCAAGCCCCAAATGATAAAGAGAGCGATGATAACAAAGACAATAGTGATAGCTATAACACGATTAACCTTATGCTTCTCCATCCAATCAACAATAGGATTCAACAAATAATATAACAAACCAGACAAAATGACTGGCAACATCACAACTGCTAAAAAGTCTAAAACAGGTGAAAATAGAAAACTAATCTTACTTAAAATAAAAAGATTGAGTCCCAATAATAAGGTTACTAAAAATACCGTAATGGCCTTGTTATCTAAAAACCACTTAAAAAACCAAGATAGGCTAAAATGTTTCTCTTTTTGCTCCATAAATACTTCCTTTCTATCGTTCTCTCATTATACCATTTTTAAATCAAAATAACTCTTTTTTAAAGTGCTTACATCTAATTGGATGTCTTTAATTGGCTTGTTTTTGTGATATAATAGTCTTATCTTTATATAGAGGTAACGTTATGAAAGAAACTGTTTATTTTGGAACTTATACACGTCGTACTTCCCAAGGGATTTACAAGGCTGACTTTGATACAGAAACTGGTCAGCTTTCAAATCTAGAACTTTTTACAGCTGAGCCAAGTCCAACCTACCTTGCCTTTGACCAGCACCAACACCTATACACTGTTGGTAGTCAAGACGATAAGGGAGGGATTGCAGCCTATCAAACTGACGGGGCTTTATTAAATCACGTCGTTGAAAAAGGAGCTCCCCACTGTTATGTTGCCGTTGATGAAAAGCGTAATTTGGTCTATGCAGCCAACTACCACAAGGGACAGGTCCTTGTTTATAAACGTCAGAAGGATGGGAGTCTTCTACTTAGTGATATGGATCAACACAGTGGCCAAGGTCCACATGAAAATCAAGCTTCCCCCCATGTTCACTATACAGATTTAACACCTGACCACTATCTAGTGACCTGCGACTTGGGTACTGACCAAGTTATCACTTATGACCTTGATCAAGAAGGGAAATTATCTAAACTCTATACCTACAATAGCCAGCCAGGAGCGGGCTCACGTCATATCGTTTTCCATAACCACTATAAAATCGCTTATCTGATTTGTGAACTCAATAGCACTATCGAGGTTCTAATCTACGATGGCGTTGGCGAATTTGAACGTATGCAAGTGATTTCAACTCTACCAGACGGTTATGAAGGCTTTAATGGAACCGCTGCTATTCGTCTCTCTACAGACGGTAAATACCTCTACGCTTCTAACCGTGGTCATGATTCTATCGCAGTATATACCATCCTTGCGGACGGTAGCTTAGAGTTATTAGAAATCGTTCCAACACATGGTCAGACTCCACGTGATTTTGATTTGACACCTGACCAAAAATTTCTCATTGCTGTCCACCAAGACTCTGACAATGCAACTGTCTTTAAACGTAATTGTGACAATGGTCGTCTAGCAGAACTCTCCAACGACTTCCATGTTCCCGAAGCAGTCTGCATCCGTTTTGCTCCTTAATACTCTTCAAAAATCTCTTCAA
>NZ_VMNC01000118.1:0-1476 GCF_013277505.1 Streptococcus sp. k-378
ATAATAAGAGCCATAATCACAAAAAAATAGCAGATGGTCAATTTGACCACCTGTTATTTTTTTACCAATTAACAATTTTATCTACAATATTTTGTTGTTCAGTAGCTGTTTTCCTTAGATAAATTCGAGTAGTTTCTATACTTTCGTGTCCCATCAAATCTGCAAGCAAGGCAATATCATTATACTTCGATAAAAAATTCTTAGCAAATAAATGTCTAAAAGAATGAGGGTAAATTACTTTAGGATTCATTTTGTATTTATCAGCATAATTTTTTAACTGTTGAGCAACTCCTCTTGCTGTAATTGGTTCATTAAATTTATTCAAAAATAAATAACCACTTCGGCGATTTTCTGATTCTAACCAACTAAGACAACTATTTCTTAATTTTTTAGGAATGTACAGTCTACGAATTTTACCACCTTTTGAGTAAATGTCAAAATAACCGATTTCTACATGCTCTACTTTTAGTTTAATAAGCTCACTTACACGAGCCCCAGTTGCACCTAAAAACCAAACGACAAAATGCCATTTTAAAATACCATCTTTTTTCAAACTACGTTTAAGAAAAAGGTAATCAGCATGGCTAATGACATCTTCTAAAAACGGTTTTTGCTGTACTTTGACAAATTTTAATTTCAAATCATCATGACCAATAAAAGTCAGATATTTATTTACTCCTTGTAGTCGCAAATTGACAGTTTTAGGTTTAAAATTGTCTAATAAATATCCCTTGTATTCAAATAAATCTTCCATTTTGAGTTCATAATTCTCCAAGAAAAATCGAACACCATAAAGGTACGAACGCACAGTATTTTCAGCTAAACCAGCTTTCTTCAAATGTAATTCAAATTCTTTCAACGTAAAACTCCTATCTTATGTTTGATAGAAATTCCACCGCACGTAAAACTATTATACTAAATTAGTGCGTCAATATGGGCGAAAAATTGTTCGATTTTATCAACGATTCTGGATTGTTCAGGAAGGGGTGGGAGTGGGATTAGAATAGAAGCAACTTTATCACTATTCAAGTTTTTCACAACAGCTCCACTAATTAGAGATAAAAATTGAGAATAAACTACATTTGATGAAAGAATATAGAATAGGTAATCTCTATTTAATGAGTTTTCATAGTTCGAAATAGCCAACCATCCATCGTGTATTGCACCATCAACATTCAAAATATAAGGTCTACCAAAACTCATAGAATTAGTTAACAAAAATGTACCTTTTTTTACAAATCTAGTTTTGTTAAGCCCTGATTTTTTGATTTTTTCTTTAACATTATTTATATACTTTTCACCCTTTTCAGTATCACCTATTTTTATCCAATTTATTCCATCTACTTCGGAAGTAAGATAATCTTTGATTGGTCGTGGAGAACCACCTCTAACAATTTCAACCAATGTAGAAAACCTCACCCACTCCCAACTTTCAGGAATATCATAAGGAACTTCCTCATAATAAGAGTTATCATC